>JAHLWV010000245.1 GCA_019057735.1 Promethearchaeota archaeon
CCTATAAAAATCCAATAGATAGGAAAACCAAAAAGAACAACAAAAAAAGTAAGTAATAAGTTTTGAAATAAACTGTTTAACTTTTTTCTTTTTTCTCTTTGTCTAAATTTTTCATATTTTTTATCATTCATATTCATTTATACTCTCCTCCTTCGCATAACCTTTCTCACAAAGATCATAGCTATAACAGTCATTATTACTAATTGAACTAACGCTAAAGCTGAAGTATAACCAACTCTCCAATATTTTACCCAACTTACATAAGTGTATAAACTAAGTGTTTCTGTCGCAATACCAGGACCTCCTCCGGTAAGAATATAAACAGGATCAAAAATTTTAAAAATCCAAATGGTTCTAAAAAGTACTACCAAAACAAACATAGGGCGAAGAAGAGGCAGGGTAATGCGCCAGAAGGTCTGCCATCCTGTAGCCCCATCTACATCGGTAGCTTCGTATATTTGACGAGGTATAGATTGTAGGCCTGCAAGCAAAATTAAAGTTACAAAGGGGGTCCATTGCCAGGTATCAACTAAAAAGATTGAAAACAAGGCTAATTTTGGATCAGCAATCCAAGATGAACCAGCTCCTCCAAAAAGTCGAATTATATAATTTAATGGACCAAAATGCTCATGATATATAATTCTCCAATTAAATCCCAAAACTACCGGGGTAACCATTATTGGTAAAGCCAAAATGGTTATAGCGAGTTTTTTGAATCTAAAATTCCTATTAAGAAGAAAGGCAAGGATTAAACCCAAAATGGATTGGGTAATTATTCCTGCTATCATCAATACTGAAGTATTTTTAAAAGCATTCCAAAATCTTAAGTCTTTAAAAACTAATCCGAAATTATAAAACCAGGCAAATCTCGGAGGAGCAGGAACTGTAAGATTCCAATCAAAGAAGCTTGAATAGAGCAAAAAAGCAAAAGGACCTACAACTGTAACCACCAGGATAATAATTGAAGGTAAAGTTATCCATTTTGCAAAACTATTTCTTCCTATTAAAACATTTGTTGATATTTCTTTCATATTAATCCCTCTTTCTCACTTGAAATTTAATAGGGGAACGAGAACCTCCCGTTCCCCTAAAAATGTAAAACAATTCAAGCTCTAACTTTTAATCAATTAACCCAACCTCTTTCCAGCTTAGTAAAAGGTCTCCGTAAATTCTTATCTGGTTGGTTCTTCCTAACCTATCAGTTATACTATCCCATTCTTTGGCTACAGCATCAAGAGCTTCTTTTGGCGATAATGCTTTTGTGTAAGCTTTCCCAAGATTTAGTTCTAATACATCAATATATTCTGCAGAACCAGGAAGACTTAAATCTGGGAAACCGTAAGTTAAATTGTTATTAATAGCTGCCAAATACTCTAATGCCTCTTTTTCTGGGGCAAATCCTGAAAAAGCTCCCGGATTATTGAAATGGGATTTTCTATACGGGTCAAGACCGGTATCTGGAGTGGAAACATTATCGATAGAAAAATCATCGGAAAGAAGTTTGGCAACATAGAACGCTTCCTCTGGATGCTTGCTTGCGCTTGCTACGGCTATAACCCTGCCACAAGGCATAGGAGCACGATATACTAATTCTCCATCTTTCATAACTCCGGGAACATGGGTAATACCAAGATTTCCTACAATTTTTGATTGACTAGGATCATTGCCTTTCTTCCAGTTGCAAGGCCACTGTAAGCACATAGCTATTCTCCCTAAAACTAAAGCATCTTTTAATTCATCATATCCATAAGCAAGAACGTCGGGTGGACAATACGGCAGAGAATCTACCAATCTTTGAAGAGCAATTACTCCTCCCTCTGAATTTATTGCTGGATTCATATCTCTATCAAAATATGTCCCTCCTCGGCTGGCAAATTCTGCTAACCACCAGGCAAAAGCAAAACTACCCCTTTGGGCTAAGAAAGCAAAACCATAAAAATCTTCATCCAATTTCTTTCCGGCTAATGTTTCTCCGCTCTTTCTGGTAAAAAATTCAGCTACATCTAACATTTCATCCCAGGTCACTGGAGGAACAAGCTCCTTGTTATATATTTTTTTGAAATTGCTTTTTTCTGTAGTATCATTGAATAAATCTTTACGGAAATAGAGACTTAAAACATCGCCATCATAAGGAAGAGTATATAGTGTGCCGGCATAGTAGTCGTACAACTTTAAGAAGCCTTCAGCGATATCATCTAAATGAGGATCATATTTTTCCGCATATTCATCTAAAGGTTCAAGATAACCCATCCCCGCAAATTCACCTAAATACATAGGAAAAAGTACGATTAGATCATAAGCACCTGTACCGGCAACAAATTCGCTTTTTAGCTTTTCATATACATTACCAAAAGGAGCAGTAACTAATTTTACGGTAATTCCTGCCTTTGCAAATTCATCGGCATACCATTCAAAAGGACGGGCATTATGTCCTGCATCACAAAAAGCAGTAATCGTTACATCGTTAAATTTTGTTTGACCTTGAACCAGCATAGAGCAAGAAAAAACTAGTAACAATGAAGTAATTAAAATAAACAAATATACTTTTCTCATTATTAAACCTCCTAAAAAAATAATTAGATTTTAAAAAAAATTAAATACTTTGTCACCTCCTTTTACTTTTTTATTTTGTGGATTTGAAGTAATTTGGTTTAATTCTTTCTCCGGTAGTGGGATTAAATATAAGAATTTTTTCTAAATCAAAGGTAATATTAACTTTTTCCCCTAATTTAAAAGAATATCCCGGACTAAGCTCAACTCTAATTAAAGCATCTCCGATTTGCACCGTTAATATTCCGGATTCACCGATATCTTCAAAGACATATACTTCTCCGCTAATGATTTGATTTTCGCCAGGTTTAGAAATATAAATATAAATTGGCCTAATCCCCAGCATTATCTCAGTGTCATCTCCCTTATAAAACTTTTCCATAGAATCTTTATAGTTTTCAGGAATCTTTAATTTTTGATTATATAATTTTGCCATATAATCATTTTTTTCTCTTATTAGAGTGGCTTTTATAAAATTCATCGGTGGTTCTCCAACAAAATCTGCCACAAAAAGGTTCTCAGGATACTCATATACTTCTTCTGGCGTTCCAATTTGTTGTAAAACACCAAAATTTAAAATTGCTATTCTGTCAGCCAAAGCTAAGGCTTCTAATTGATCATGGGTAACAAAAAGCATAGTAAGGTTCTGAGTTTTTTGAATTCTTCTTATCTGTATTCTAAATTCCGTTCTTTGTTGGGTATCTAAATGAGAAAGTGGTTCATCTAAAAGATAAAGAGAGGCAGGTCGTATTAATGCACGTGCTAAAGATGTCCGCTGTTGATGTCCTCCACTTACTTCAGAAGGAAGTTTATCTAAAACATCAGTAATATCAAGCATATCAGCCATTTTCTTGACCTCTTTTCTAACCTCTTGATCTTTCCTGCCTCTTATGCGAAGAGGAAAGGCGATATTTTCAAAAAGACTAAGATGAGGATATAAAGCATAAGTTTCAAAAGCTAAAGCAATATTTCTTTCCTTTGCAGATAACCAATTTATGATTTCTCCATCAAGATAAATTTCTCCTTTAGTTATATCCTCTATGCCGGCAATCATCCTAAGAGTAGACGATTTACCACAACCCGAGGGACCCAATATAGCTAAAAGTTCCCCACTTTTAAGAGATAAACTCACATCTTTTACGGCTTCCACAGTACCTCGCACGTAGTATTTGTATACACTTTTTAGTTCTAATTTTTCCACAATTTTACCTCCTAGAAAATTCTATTTCCTGAAATAGCATTGAAGAAATCAAGTTTCTCCTCTTTAAAATCTACAGATATCTTTTCCCCCAAAGAAACTTTAAAGGATTTATCTTCTCTAATTTTAACAATGGTATTATTTAGCTTAATTGAAATTATATTATAATGTCCTATAATTTCACTCATGTACACTTCTGTGTTGAGAATTTTCGCGTTTTCCTTTTGTTTTAAATAACAATGCAAATCAAAAGGTCTTATTCCAATAATTAATTTCTCTTGATTAATTTTTGGTAAAAGTTTATCAGCTAAAGATTTCGATAAAGATATGGATACATTTCCAATCTGGAAAAAATATTGTCCCTCTTTTGCTTTTAAAATTCCTTCGATTAAATTTGTGGGAGGTTCTCCCAATAAATTTGCTACGAAAATATTCGCTGGCTTGTTGAAAATCTCTTGTGGGGTACCAATCTGCTGAGTAACTCCCTTATTTAGAATAAGCACTTTATCACCCAAGGAAAGTGCTTCTCTAAAATCGTGGGTTGCATATAGTATGTTCATTTTACGTATATGTTGAATCCTCTTAAATTCACCTCGCATTTGATATCTTAATTTTGCATCTAAATGAGCTATGGGTTCATCCATTAAATATTCATTTGCTTTTTTTACCAATGATCTGGCTAAAACTGTCCT
>JAHLWV010000246.1 GCA_019057735.1 Promethearchaeota archaeon
TATCGACATAATTACGACTCAATCAGTAAAAAATCTTATGCAAATAAAACGATAAAAACTAATGCGCAAATTACTATTAAATACATGGATTCCGTAAATTAACCCGCGACTCGAATTTAGTAGTTTAATCAATCGATTAATATCTTCCAAACAATAATTTTAAATTAGTAAAAAACTTAAATTAAGAATTAGGTTAAGACAATTTAAATTTAGATTTCGTTAAGAACGCCGATAAAATTAATTAGTTAACATAATCAAACATCACGAGTGAAATCATGACTGATAATTCGTTTTCGTTAGGAGATTTATATCCTAAATATGTAATTAACTCTAAGGGTGAAAAGAAAGAGTTTGAAGTTTCCAGTATTGCTAAAGTTTTAAATAAGGAAACTGGGCTGGACATAAACATTGCTGAGAGAGTTACAGAGGTCGTTGTGCGTAAAATAATTGGGCTTGGTATTGACGAAATTACTACTAACTACATAAGGGAATTGGTGTGCGTAGAACTAACTCAACGAGGGTTGAATAAATATCGAAATTTATTTGCCCGTGCTATAAATTTAGAAAGCATCTCTTTTACGTTAGACGAAGCTTTCATTAATAAATTCAAAGGGAAACAACCAGATTGGGGGCCACTAGGACAGATTACATATAAAAGGACATATTCCCGATTTATTGAAAAGAAAGGGAGGAAAGAGGATTTTTGGGAAACTATTAGGAGGGTCGTTGAAGGTTGTTATTCGATACAAAAAGAACATTGTATGAAGTTAAGCCTACCTTGGAGCGATTCAAAAGCTCAAAGATCGGCTCAAATTATGTACCAGAAAATCTGGAATTTTAAGTTCTTACCTCCGGGAAGAGGGCTTTGGATGATGGGCACGGAATTCATCGCGCGTCATGGATCTATGTCTTTGAACAATTGTGGCTTTGCTTCCACTGAAGACATTGATTTGAAATACTCAAAAGCATTCGAGTTTGTAATGGACGCTCTGATGCTTGGTGTAGGCGTTGGGTTCGACACTAAGGGTGCAGGTAAAATAACAATTAAGAACCCTCAAGAAGGTACTACTGCTTTTGAGATTCCTGATAGTAGAGAAGGTTGGGTTGAAGCGCTTCGAATAGTTTTAGAAGCATATTTCTTAGGGAAACAGCGCCCTATATTTGATTATAGTTTAATAAGATCTGCGGGTGAACCCATAAGAGGTTTTGGTGGAATTGCCAGTGGTCCAGCTCCATTAAAGGATATGTTAGAAAGCATTCAGAAAATTCTGGAGGTTAGAATAAGTAAAGACATAACTTCGCTCGATATTTTAGACATTATGAATCTAATCGGAAAATGCGTCGTAGCCGGCAATGTGCGCCGTAGCGCTGAAATTGCTCTTGGAGAGGCTACAGATTTGGATTTCATAACTTCTAAACAAGACCAAGAAAAACTTTATTCTCATAGGTGGGCAAGCAACAATAGCGTTTTTGCTGTTAAAGGATTAGATTATTCATTTATTGCCGATCAGATTGCAGTGAATGGAGAGCCTGGAATCTTTTGGTTGGACAACGCAAAAGCATATTCTCGAATGGGAGATAAACCAGATTATAAAGATAAAAAAGTAGCGGGCGTCAATCCATGCGGAGAACAAAGTCTCGAATCCTTCGAACTTTGCTGCCTTGTGGAAACCTTTCCATCACGCCACGATTCGTACGAGGAGTTTCAAGAGACTTTAAAGTTTGCTTACTTATATTCTAAGTCCGTAACACTTGTTAACACTCATTGGCAAGAAACTAACGCAGTAATGCTTAAAAATAGACGAATGGGGGTTTCCCAAACAGGAATAATTGAAGCATTTGTTAAAAACGGTAGAAGAACTATGTTAGAATGGTGTAGAAAAGGATATGACTATTTACAGTCTTTAGACGAGCAATATTCCGGTTGGCTATGCATTCCAAGAAGTATTAAAATAACAACTGTTAAACCAAGTGGAACAGTAAGCCTTCTTCCTGGTGTTCCTCCCGGAATTCACTATCCTCATTCAGAATATTATATTAGGAGGATACGCATTTCTAAGAATTCAGACTTGATAGACCCCATAAAAAAGGCAGGGTATTTCGTTGAGGATGATTCTTATTCTCCTAATACCATTGTTGTTGAATTTCCTGTGCACGAACAATTTTTCGAACGCTCAAAAAATGATGTTTCAATTTGGGAGCAAGCAGAAAATGCTGCCGATTATCAGAAATATTGGTCTGACAATCAAGTGTCTATTACAATTACATTTCAGCCACACGAAGCAAATCAGATTAAACACGTTCTTGAATGCTTTGAAGATAAGTTAAAAAGCGTGAGTTTCCTACCAATTAAAGAGCACGGTTACAAGCAAGCGCCTTACGAAGAAATAACCCAAGAAAAATACGAAGAAATGAAGTCTAAAATAACACCAGTGTTTTTAGATGAGACAAAAGATAGGGCAATAGGCGAGAAATTTTGCGATTCTGATAGGTGTGAAGTAACTTTCGACCCTTAACTTCACCTTATTTTTAATTATTAGTATAAAGTGAATAAGCTTTACGATCGATTTTGGTTAGGGTTGTATATTAAAATAGCTAGTTAATGATATATGTTAAGTTATGCAGTATTTCTCCAGATTTTCCTTATCTGAACTTCTCCAGATTTTCCTTATCAAAATCCCTAAAATTTGAAATCCGATATAAATATAATACTCAGAAATACAATATATATACACGGATGTTAAAATTTACTTAAAAGTAAGCTAAGATATTTAAAGAAAAAACGATAGGAAATAGTATGAATAAAAATAATAATATCAAGTATGAAAAGTTTAATTTCAAGAATTTAAAGAAGAAAAAATATTATAAATTTGCTCCAGCCAAAAATTCTTCAGATTCGCAGAAGGAACCCATCTCATTACCCGACGCTTTTATGAAATTAATGGATTATGTCGAACTTTGCTTATTAATGAAAGATTTTGTACGTGTGGAAGTAGGTTTAATACATTGGGGGGATCAATTGTTCCTTGCGGCGGAAGCAGGGGATAAGACAAAATTTGAAGAAAGTAAGGATGAATTACTCTTTAGGATAAAGCTAATTCTTCCCACAGATAAATTTGATCTTGTAAAACCCAAATTTGATGGTTTTTTAGAAACATTATCGAAAAGTTTCTGAAAAAAGACCTCCCAAAAATATTTCTTTTTTTTCCCCAATATTAATAACCCTTCTACTGTAATTATTATTAAAATTTTATGAGTAATTTACTTTAATTCCTTCTCTTTGTATTTTGTTGTTTACTTCATGAATATATTAAATGACTTTTTAGTGTAGGATTTATTAGTATAAAAAATGTGAATAATTTTTAATTATATTAGTATAAAGTGAATAAGATTTTTAACATCAAATTATATTATTATTACTAAGAAATTTTAAATTATAAAATTATAAAATTAGATTCTAATCAAAAGTGATTATTTATGGAAAACGATCCTGAAGAAGATAAAAAAACAAGGAAAGAGCGCGAGAAAGCAAGAACTGCTCCTGAAAAGAAAAAGAAAGCTACAAAAGCAAAAACGGGCGATGTTCCTAAACCCCCTTCAAAAAAAATAGTTTACAAAAAATTAAAGATTAATTTTTGGAGGACTCGGCTACACGACGAAGAGTTAGGAATACACCAACAATTAAAGTATACTGCGAAGACGCGTTGGTTTTCAAAAAATTTTGACATGGAAGGTGACATCGAAATTGATGATAAAAAGAAGTGTATCATAGCTTTTAATAAAGAACAATGGGAAGAAAGCCCCCTAGAGAAAAAAAGGCTTGTTTGTAGGTATTTCACTACTATGGAAGAAACAATGGATTCTAAAGCCAAGGGCGGTAACTTTAAAGGTGGTATTGAGCTTAGCATAACTCATTCACTTATTCAAAGCTTTGAAATTAAGCACCCTGCTCCAGTTTTCTACGCACAAATTCCTGGTGTAAAATTTTTAATTCGATTCGTTAGGGGTTGGAGATTCTGGGGCACTCGTTGGACATTCCCTCTCCTTCCAGAACAAAAAGGGGATAAACTTCAAATGATTTTATGTAAAGGAGTTGTTGGTCCTGGCAGAAATTATAAATTGTATATCGGGAAGAAGTTGATCGGGCGAGTTGATGGAAGACCAATACGTAATGAATACGTAATTGAACTTTACGACGAAGTTTACGCTAAAGATAAGACTTTCGTACGTTATATGATTTTATTCGGTATGGCATGTAATTTCATGGATGGTGCTAAGAAAATCGTTAAGACATTGTTCAAAAAGATGAAAACTACCGGTACTTCTGATTATATACCTCCCAAAAATGAAATGGACTTGTTCAGAAATCCACGTATGATGAGAAGATAGATTTAAAGATAAAGATAAA
>JAHLWV010000247.1 GCA_019057735.1 Promethearchaeota archaeon
TTCGGTTTAATCTTTACAATCAACGGATTCTTTGAGATTAAGTTTAATGAAAGCTTCTTCTTGTTCATTTCTCTTGCTCGATTTGACCGATCTGTTTACTTGGGACAAAAATTTCATTGCGTTGATTTTACCTTCGTTTATGCTATTTATTAATTCTTCCTTACTTAATGCTCCAGAAATAGTTAAGGCTGTTTGAAACGACTGATCTGGTTTCAATGTTTTAAATTCAATTTGTAAAGCTGATAAAATCTCTCCTGGTTTATCATATAGCGTATTAGATAGATTTAATTTCTCACTGCTAATATTGAAATCTTTAGTTAAACAAGTTTCATAATATGTTGATCTAGATATCGGAGAAAACCCTCCAAATAAACTCGTGTCATCATATTGATAAATTATATCGTTTTTTTCGTCATATCCTGATAAATCGTTATCAAAACCGTCTAGCCCATTGATATCAAAATCAAAAACGAAATATAACGAAAAATCTAATAAATCGTAATCTGAAATGTTTTTTATCGTAAAGAACGCGTTAATATAGGGAACATTGGGGCGATTGAATACGTCAATGTATAACCGAATCAGAGAATTCTGATCGCTAAGAACAATCGGTTTAATCTTTTTCTGTGCGATTAATTTTTTTAAGTATTCCTTTATATCAAAATCAAGTGTAATACGATTAATTGTGGTTCCAGTACGACTATTAACCATTTTATAGATCGGAGTTGATTCGACATTTTTTAGTAGTACACCAATAGGCTCTAAACTCTTGTTTTTAAGTTTGAAACTAAACCACGGACCAGCATACACTTGTTCTGTCAGAGCTATAAGGTATTTACCTTTAAACATTAGTTCTTTAATGGAAAAACCCATTAAATAGCCAGATTGGTTTCAAGCAGCCAAAATCTCGTTGAATATAACTTTTAGTACTATTTTTTGATAACCTCCTTGAATTAAATTTAAGAATTTTTATATTTTTTCAATAAATCGATAGGCAATATAAAGGAACGCTTCGTTGACATTTTCCCCAGTGAGTGCTGATGTTAAAATGTAGTGGAACCCAAGTTCTTTCGCAACAATTTTTATTTCTTCTTCGGTAATTACTAATTCATCCTGTAAATCTGATTTATTACCAACTATCACAACAGGTACATTCCGCGAAACAGCGTCTAAAATTTCTTTAAACCATTTATTTACACTTTCTAGATTATTTAATCGAGTTCTATCTATTACTATAAACGCTGCACTTGCTCCTTCGTAAAATCTATGTCTATATGGTGCCATTGAGGCGATTTGCCCCCCGATATCCCACAATACAAAATTAATCCTTGTGTCTTCGTCCATTACTACGGTTTTTTTAGAAATTTCAACCCCTATTGTTGAGATATAACTTCCTGAAAACAAATTTTCAACAAATCTTTTTATTAAAGATGTTTTTCCTACTTTAAAATCGCCCGTTAAAATTAATTTTGATGTGAAATCACCTTTGGGTAATTTTCCTTCCTTTCTATTTGATAAAACGCGAATTATTTCCGGTATCTCTGTAGAAACGTTATCAAATCCCTCAAGAACAAGTTCTACTTTTCCCGCTATATATTCAGAATAGATTCGTAGCTCTAAATCAGATGTTGTAGGATCCGCGATAGTTGTCAATATCGAATGTGACCCCATAGAGCAATATGCAAATTTCCTATCTTGCATTGATGTTATGTTGAAAAAGTTACTTTGCGTCTGGAACTCGTTTTTTATTCGATCGATGTAGATGTCAAGGAACGCTGAAATAGCGCCCATCACAGAATCAGATTCTTGTCCGGTTTTTTCTTTGCTATTCGAAGCGATTATAAAGCCATCTCGATCGCAAATTGCCACCGCGATAGCACCATCAATATCGAACATGTAATTTTCTAATAACGATTCAAGTAAATCAATATTAGGTAATCCTTCCATAGATCTCAACTTCTAAGTAAGTCTTATTAAAAATATTATAGATTTAAATAATATAAATATAGCTATAAAAGAAATAGGAATAACAGTCTCTTCTGGGTAATCATACAATATTTTATTTTAAGGTAGTAGGGTAGAGTAATAGGGTCTTCTCAGTGAAATTGCAATCCAATTTTTTAAGTTATATCTCCATATTATTCTTCTTTTTATTCAAATACTATTTTCATTATTTTATGTTAGAAAATTTACCTTTAAGAGAAAATAAAACTGAAGAGAGACAAATAGAAGAAATCCTGTTTAGAGCTGTAAACCTTTTTGAAAAAACCGGTTTAAAAGAATTGGCAGAAAAATGGGATACTATCTTGAAAATGTATGTAGGTAAAAAGGTACTAACTAATAAAGATATATATTATCATTCTAAATAACGAAGATCTAGTGTTCCATTTCAATTATAGAACTAATGACGATTATAATCCTTTTTTTCTCTGTTAGTTATTAGTCTACAGTTTTCTTTGGAAGCTATATATGTTCTTACCTTAACTACCCCTTAAATTCCTAATGTAGTTAATAATATAATCACGATCTTTATCGTTTATTTGATACAACTCAAATACAAGTGAATCCAAAAATCTTTGAAGATTGCTCATCGAGTTTCTATTTGACTTCACGTTTTTAAGTATTTTTTTTATATTATCAATTAACTTTTGAGCTAATAACTTTTCATTTGCAGTAATAGGCACTTTTAATGGTAATTTCCTTAGCTTTTCAATAAGAATTCGTGGAAAAAATTTTTTGTACGAACCAAACGATTTAATAAAGTAGTATGACAATAGCATTGAATTTAAAAGACCCAAGATGTATGCATTATTAAATTCTGGAACTGAAAAACTACTTATATTTAAATTATAGAACGATTGAGAGGTTACGGAATTTTCGTCATAACTTGCACAAATTAGATTATCTTGGCTTAACTGCCGGATTACAATTCGATTTTTATATATATCCAAGTCTTTGTATTTAATACCCTTTTTGGTCATATCTATAAATTTTATTTCATTTACGACGTACCTATTCATTGAATAAATAAACGGTTTGAAATCGGTTTCAAGTCCATGTGGAATCTCGTCTACAATAATTTTTTCAATAGAATTAGTATTGAGAATAGATAAACACTCCTGACATTTAAGATCCTTACTTGGGAGGGGAAAAAAGCTTTTGCAGTTATCACAAAAAATAACCTTACCTTCTTTACCTAATTCAACACCTCTGCTCAATCTAATATTAAACTTTGAACTTTCGATTAGTTCTTCTAGTTTGGGAAAATTTGTATTGAGATAATCAAGAATTCTGAGATCATTTTCGTTTAAATTTATTAAAAACTCATAATCCCAATGCTTAATTAGATTTTGAACAATTACATTATCAGGTTGAGATTGGGTTAATGGAAATTTTATTATAATTTGATTATTTAACCTTTTTATTTCATCAAATTCTTTTTCTAGCGTAAGAATGATATTTGAAACAACGGGCTTATCGAATTGAGGGCCGCTATAATAAATCTCGATGATCTTAGTTGAGTCGTATATATATTTTCTTAGAATCTTACGATTTGATAACGCGAGTAGAGAATCCGGGATAATGTACCCGAGTAAACCGTTTTTTTTTAATGATCTTATTCCTAATTCAATAAAGATCTGATAATAATCATACTGACCCTTGTTTGTCTCCAAGGGGAGTTCATCAATGAAATTTCTTTGGTCTTGTGGAATGGCTCGAATGAATAAATAAGGAGGGTTTCCTACTACATAATCGTATTCATTATTAAAATTAAGTTGGAGCGCATCATTGTTGACAATATTAAAAATGGGCACATCGTAATCTTTGTTTTTTTTTGTAATAATTCTAATTAGGCTAAAGAGAGTAAAGTAGATGTTGATTTGGCATAAGATACAAGCAATTGGATTTATATCAATACCGAATATATTATCTTTAATTTTGTTAATGATTTGTTCCGCTTGTTTAGCAGATGACTCTCCTATTTCTTTTGAATTGTTGAGTGTTATTAGTTTTTTTGTTAAAATGTTAATTGCTCGAATTATAAAACTCCCTGATCCACAACTTAAATCTATTAATTTCTTATCTTGTATATTGTGCTTGTCTGTATATCCTATACTTTTTAGTATGTAATCTACTATTTGAATGGGAGTAAAAAATTCGCCCGTTGTTTTTCTTTGGTTATGAGGGACAATCTTTTGGTAGTACTTTGCTATAGCGTCCAGATCATAATTGTGATCGTCCTTTTCTTTATCATGGTTAACTTCTTTTGAATCAATCTTAGTTAAGTGTTCGATAGTATTATGGATGAAATCGATTATTTCTTTATCTTTTAAATCGATTCCATAATGTTTTATTAAGTTTGTAATTATTCCCTTATCTATTAGGAATTGTTGAAAATCGCTCAT
>JAHLWV010000248.1 GCA_019057735.1 Promethearchaeota archaeon
CTCCTAAATTATGTCTTTTTGATTGTAACTAAAGGATCCAAATTCAGACTTTATTTCGAGTAAATTCTGATGTTTCGATGTGGAATTTTGGCAGAAACCAATAATTTTCGAGTCTACATTGTATTTTTTGCCGATTTTAATTATATCTTGAGCTGTAGTTTCATTACAATAAATTTCCATTCGATGACCCATATTAAACACTTGAAACATCTCTTTCCATTGAGTTTCCGAAGAACTTTGAATAATTTCAAATATTTTAGGAATTTGAAACAGATTGTTTTTTGTGTATTTAATTCCTTTACCATAGTTCAAGATTTTTGTTTGACCTCCTCCCGTGTTGTGTATTATTCCGTGAATTTCCTTCCGATGATGTCTTAGTACATCTAAGATTATTGGGGCATAAGTTCTAGTTGGAGACAAAAGCGCTTTTCCTATTGTCAAACTCGAGCCTTTAATTTTATCAGAAAGTAAGTGATTTCCGAAAAAAACTAATTGTTCATCAAGAGATTTGTCGTAACACTCAGGATATTTTGCGTAATATTCGTGCGATAGAACTCCGTGTCGAGCAAGCGTTAAACCGTTACTACCTATCCCGCTATTAAATTCTTCTTCATAGGTTGCTTTTCCAGAGCTAGCTAAACCGAGGATTACATCGTTATTGGAAATTTTGCTTAAATCGATGACATCTTTTTTCTTCAAACTTGTGAACGCTGATGCGTCGATTATAAGGGTTTTTACGACATCTCCGACGTCAGCGGTTTCACCTCCACAAACTAATGTATCTAAACCCAATTCAGACAACTTTTTACTAAAGGAATAATACTCTTGGATAATGGTTTTAATTATCTCGCCATCAATGTACCTGCTATTTCGACCGATATTATTGGAAATGAAATAATCTCCTGTCGCCCCGACGCAGAGCATATCGTCAATATTCATAACAATTGCGTCTTGTACAATTCCTCTAAAAACGGATACATCCTCTAACTCTTTATAATACATATAAGCGAGGCTAGATTTAGTTCCAGCGCCATCGGAATGAAAAACGGAACAATAATCGTCCCTTCTCCTCACATCTTGAACGATTTTACAAAAAGATCCGGGATATAATCCTTTATCAATAAATTGTATTGCTTTGTGGACATCTTCTTTTTTAGAAGAAACACCTAATTGAGAATAAATATCTTTCTGGTCAGACATATTTATAACGCGTACTTATTTTTAAGAACATTTAGAATATTTTCTGTTTGTTCAAGAGCTTTCCCAATGTATTTGTGAGGATCTAATAATTCGTCGATCTCGTTTTTAGAAAGAACTTCTTGAATTTTTGGATTTTTGTATAAAATTTCTTTAATTAAGATATTTTCATTTTTTGCTTTAATAGCTGCCTTCCTTAAAATTTCATGTCCTTCTTGCCTCCCGATACCTTTTTTAACCAGATTAACCATAACTTTTTCAGAGAGACTCGCTCCTTTAGTAAGATTTAAATTTTCTTCTATTTTAAATTCGTCAAATTCAACCCCTAGGATAATTTCAGTTAATTGATTTATCATAAAATCTAAAAGTATGAAATTCTCTGGAAAAATTATTCTTTCATTAGCAGAATTCGTTAAATCTCTCTCATCTTCTAAAACTATATTATCTAAAGCGGGAATTACGTTAGATTTCAACAATCGGGCTAAACTACATATCCTCTCAGATTTATGAGGATTTCTTTTGTGGGGCATTGTTGAACTACCAACTTGACTCTTCTTAAAAGGTTCAAACATTTCAGCTATTTCATTCCTTTGAAGTACTCTAATTTGCCTTGAAAATTTAGCAAGAGATTGCCCTATTAATGATGTAATAAAAATCACCTCAGCGTGACGATCTCTTTGAATTATTTGGTTAGCTATTAATGTCGGATGTAAATCGAGCTCTTTTGTTACAATATTTTGTATTTCAATACCTTTCTCTCCAAAGCTTGCCATAGTTCCCACTGCACCAGACATTTTACCGAATGTGATCCGATTAAGCGTTTCTTTTAATCTATCAATATGCCTATCTATTTCATATGCCCATACACCAAATCTCATCCCATAAGTCGTTGGAATAGCATGTTGTCCGTGAGTTCTTCCTATACAAACAAGGTTTTTCTTATCGTCAATTACTTTGATTAAGGCTATAATTAGTTTCTTCAAAGATTTTATAATATACGAGATCGCTTCTTTTAATTGAAGTGCTGTTGCTGTATCTTCAATATCGTAACTGGTTGCTCCTAAATGAATGTATTTCCCGGCATCTCCCTCGCATTGTTCAGCTAAAGCTTTAACCATAGCCATTAAATCGTGATGTATTTCTCTATCTATTTCTTTGACACGATTTAATTTTACATAATGTAAATTAGCTTTTTTAAATATCTCATCAGCAGCCTCTTGTGGAATGTTCCCAAGTTTAGCGTGAGCTTTAGCTAATACAGCTTCAACTTTTAACCAGTTGGCTAATTTTTTATCTTCTGTAAAAATATTGGCTATTTCAGTTCGATAACGGGTTTCAACGGGATTGATAAATTTATGATCCATAACTACCTAACTCTTTTATCATCTCTATAATTGAAATAATCTACGATCGATTATTATTCTTTTTTTAAATTGTTATTAAAAAGCAAATATTTCAGTAAAAATGTCCCAATGCTGTTTCGTAGAAAAAGAAGTATTAAAAAGAGATTTTAATTCTGATGACCTGTGCGCCTAGCTGCGATTTGGCCAACTTTTCGACCAGGGGGAGCATTTCTAGAAGTGGTTGTTGGCTTATGGGGACTCTGCTTTGCGCCTCCCCCATATGGGTGGCTTGCAGCGTTCATGGCAACTCCACGCACCGACGGCCATTTCTTTGCTTTAGAGCGGTAAGCGTAGTGTGCGTTTCCAGCTTTCAGGAAAGGTTTATCTGTTCTACCTCCACCTGCGACTACTCCTACTGTGCAAAGGCAATTTTCATTAAACCATTTAGTTTTTTTTGATCGAAATAGCACTTCAATATTTTTTCCAGATCTGTTTCGAACGATAGCCGAAACTCCGGATGCTCTCGCGAATTTGCCCAAATCTCCTGGAGTTCCCTCAATATTAAATACAAGCGTTCCTATTGGCAAATTTTTAAGTGGGAGAATATTTCCAACTTTTACTTCTTGGTCGTATCCCGTTTTTGATTGGTAAAATTCCTGTCCTTCGTAAATTCCTTCTGGAGGTAACCATAAACTTTTTTCCCCATCTTCGTACCTAATTCTAGCTACTGGGGCGCCTCTACCTGGAGCGTGAACGAATTCTATCACTTTAAATTTAAACAATTTTTCATCTTTCTTGAAGGGGCGATACCTTACCTTTCCTACATGTCGGTGACTTGGAGATCGAGCCCATAAATGGCCGTATCCTTTTCTTTGAGCTAATATACGCTTTCCCATAAAGATCACTTACTATATCGAATTAGTAATATCTAATTAATAAAAGTTTAAATTTTTTATTATTTTGCATAGCAATTATAGATTTGTGAGAAAAAACTATTGTTGTTTTAAAAAAGTTCTACTCCTTAATAGCCTATCAATATTGTAATTAAAAGCGATTGGTAGTTCCCTATCTATGAACTCTCCAGCGATATTTGTTAATAGTAGATTTTTAATCTCATTTGGATCTTGAGTTTGACCAAGAACCCAACCAAGTTTAACGTAACCGATCTCAGGTAAAATGTTCTTTCCAGGAATAACTCCAAGATTTTGTAACTCTCTCCCAGTGGAATATACATCCATTCCAACGAATCCATGTAAGGTTTGAGTAGTCATAAGTATAGTAATTCCTTCTTGGATTGCTCTTTTAATAGATTCATGAGTATATGTGCTAATGTGACCTAATCCCGTCCCTGCAACTACTATGCCTTTATAGCCCTTATCGATATAAAAATCAATTAATTCACTTTCCATACCAGGGTAAGAGTAGACTAGTGCGGTCTTCTTCTCAAATTTTGTTTTTAATATAATTTCTCGATTTGATCTCTTCTTATAGTCTAAACTAAACATCTTGATTTTTCTGTTTTGGACCATGCCTAATGGAACTTGATCAATAGTACGGAACGCTTCTCTGACGGATGAATGCATTTTCCTGACGAGTGTACCTCTATGGATTAACCCATAATCATGCGAAGAGGATCCTAACATCGTGACCAAAACCTCCGAAATATCTGAACTTGCCACAACAGCAGCGTTGATCAAGTTAAGCGCAGCATCAGAAGACGGACGATCGGAGCTTCTTTGACTTCCAGTAATTACTACAGGAATAGATAAATTTTCAAGCATAAAAGCTAAAGCAGCGCTTGTAAAGCTCATAGTGTCGGTTCCGTGTCCTATTAATATTCCCTCGATTCCAGCATCTGCTGCGT
>JAHLWV010000249.1 GCA_019057735.1 Promethearchaeota archaeon
GATATTTTTTAGCTATTAATGAATCCTACAAGAATTTTATAAAATTTCCTGAACCAAAAAAGTCTGACCTCCTCGTTAAAAAAGATAAAACTGACTCGATAACATGCGATAGCAGGTATAATCTCCGTTTAGAGTCGGGGAATACGATAGAGATTGAGGAGACTCATTGCTTAGATTGTGGCAAGCGTTTAAAGAAGAACGGATTTAACGACAGAGTGGCGATCTTGGACGAAGGGCTTGGAAGGTACGAGTTCAAGCTCCATCGGAAGAGTTGTAAAAATTGTGGAGAAATAAAACCCGATTATTCTAAATTAGCACCGAAATACGGCAATTACCACGAGAATTACAAGCGCAGGGCAAGACAACATTACATGGAAGGATTAATGCCTTCCCAAATCAAGCGAACGTTTAAAATAGATTTTGGTATGGATATTTCAGAGTCTTCCATCGTCAATTGGATTAGATTAGCTGAGGAACCGCTTAGAGAGATGCTGAAAACGACTCCCGTGCCTTCAAGTGGGTATTGGGGGTACGACGAGATCCACTTGCGAGTCGGTGGGGAGAAGATGTATGCTATAAATACGGTGGATTTAAATACTCATTTCATTCCTGTAGCGAAAATCTCGCCTAAAATGGGGCGAAATGCGGGAAGGGTCGTCTTGATGGAGGGAAGAAAAAAGGCATCCTTACGGATTAATGGACTTATGAAGGACTGTACGACCAATTTAGGTGGTCTTTTTAAGACCCGTAGTTTTAAGCATATTATACAACAAAATTGCTTAACTCACGTAAAATGGATTGCTAGCAAGCACATAAAGGCGTTTGCGGGCTTATCCAAACAGTCGAGAAAACCCGTCCCTAAAGAATGGCGCTGGCTTCTAAAACGATTTTACGCCTTAATTGATTCAGAATCCGAGTCTGATTCCTATGTTAAGTTAGAGATCATCCGTAACACGGTGGAACGGTTGAAAGGAGAAAAGATTAGTGAACTACACACCGCATTAAAACAGTTAGAGTCATGGCTGCCTAAAATTATTGCCCATCAGAGGAATCCAGACCTGCCAAAAACCAATAATATGACCGAGGGATTTCATAAGAAATACGAGTACTATCCGTCTTTTAAAAAGGGTATGATAAAACCAGAAGGGGCACAAAGAGTTCTCGATTATCGAACATTCGGACACAATTTCAAGGGATTTCCTATCTATATTGAAGGGGTTAGGATAAAATATAAGGAGTATAGGATCATTTTACTAGGAGATTCTAAAAACCCTTCTTTAAAAGGAGCGGGAATGTATTTCAAACACAAATTTCTGAGGTTAGATAAGTGGTACGGAAATTACATGGAGGTTTGGAACCAATACTTTAGGATTCTTTAAAGAGAAAAGGTCATGGAAACATTTAAATCTAAGAACTAACATTTGCAAATACCCAAAAGAAGACTCCTGCCACCTCGACCTAATAAGAAGGTCAGAAACAAAATAGGGGGAGTATTAAATGAGTGCTTTACGCACTACCAAAAGACAAAAATCCAGGGTGGGGCAGGAGTCGCGGTTATTTTTGTCCCTATATCGTTTCTATTTCGTTTTTCATTTTATTTTTACGCTCGTTTTAAATTTCAAATCTAACAGATTAAAATTCAAAAGACTTGCTTCGGTCGAATTTTATCTTTCTTTGAAATAACAATTGTTTCGAGAGTATTTAAATCTTATCCCTTAACGGGTTTAAAATAACGCCGGAATTTTTCCTTTTTAAATCTATTGTTTAACACTGAAAAACTATTACGCGATTTATTTTTATTGGAGAGATTAAATACAAAAGAAAAGGTATATTGATTTAAGATTTAAAAAAAAAAATAGAATAGTACTAGGTTAAACGAGAAAACTCGCGTTTACTCTTTCTATTACTGATAAGTATTACCATGCCTATGGCAGAGATGATAATTTGCAAAATAATTAACTCCATCTCGCTTTCTGAAACGATAGGATCGTTCGGTTCTATTGATTTTTTAATAAAAATTTAAATTGATGCGACATAATCATTTTCGCAATTTTCACATCTGTAGCTATTACTTGAAGAACTCGATTTTAAATTTATTGTGCTACAAAAAGGACACTTTGAGTAATTAATTTCGCAAGAGTAACAAACATATTGTTTTTTAGTTATTTGATAATAAATATTTTTATTAAATTTACTCGTGCAAGATGGACATAGAATTAGCTCCCTTTCAACGATAAATTCCCCTTCTAAATTAAAAATCGAGCCACATCTCCTACATCGATACCTCTTTTTCGAATTATCGAAATTAATATATTGGCTCGAACACGAAGGACATTCGGGTAAGGTCCTTTCCACTACAAATGTTCCGTCTTTTTTAAAGATTGAACCGCAATCACGGCACAAGTAATTGTCAGCTTCGAATCGATAAGAAGCTACCTTACCGTTACAACTTGGACAGTTTGGTAGAGTTCTTTGTTCAATAAAATCTCCATTCGTTTTAAATCTTGAGCCACAAGTTTGACAATAATAAAAAGTTCCAGTTAAATTGTAGAATGTCGAACGCCTTTTGCAGCTCGGACAACGTTTACGGTCTTGTGGAACGATACATTTCTTTGATTCGTCATAGATCGAACCACACACAGAACAAACGTACTGCTTTTTTTCAGAACGGTAAGATGTTCGCTTACTACCACATCTTTCGCATACCAATGGCTCTCTATCCTCGATTACGTTTCGGTTTTCGTCGATTTTTGTTCCACATCTGAAGCAGGAATACGAATTTTCTTTAAAGTTAAAAGATAAATAGCCATGCTTACATTTTGGACAAGATTTAACCGTTCTTTTTTTTATTACTTTTTTAGTAACTTCTTCGTAGATCGAACCACATGATTCGCATTGAAATCTCTTTTCAGTAAAATTATACCTTGAGTTCATTCTCCCGCAAACAGGGCATTTTTGAGGTTCACCTTTTTTATAAATTCGATCTTTATCAAAAACTGACGCACAATCTAAACAATAATATTTATTTTCTCTTTGCCTAAACCTTACCCGAGAACTGTCGCAAATAACGCATTTCTTTAAATAGTCCCCTTTTTTTTTTAATTTTGCGTTCTCATCAAATTTGGAACCGCATTTAGGGCAAAAATAAATTTTTTCTGAATTCAAATAGTAAGTCATATTTGAGTTACAGCTTGGACAATTTATTTTTTTACCTTTGCGTACTATCTTTTTGTCCTTATCGTACCTCGTACCGCAATTTAAACACCGATACAAATCTTTTTTTATTTGGTAATGAATGTGTTGACTTTTACAAACAGGACAATTAACAACATTTCTTTTTTTTAAAATTTCTCCCTTCTCACCAAAGATAGTTCCACATTTTACGCAAATATAATATTCTTTTGTGAAATTATAACGAATTGAATTAAATCCACACCCTGGGCAAGAGATAGGTGTTCTCTTTATTTTATATTTACTGTTTTCGTAAAATTCTGAACCACAAGAACTACACTTATAGATCTTATCCTTAGTGTAAAATTTTGTTATATTGTTACAATTAATACATCTTTTCGGGTGTTTTAATTCGATCGGTTCTCCTTGCAAATTGTATTTTGATCCACAAATTTCGCAGATATATATGAGTTTTTGAGACACAAATCGCGTAGAAAATTGTTTACAAAGTTTACAAGGTATTGGGTCCCTTTTCACGATGAACTCGTTGTTCTTTGTGTATACAGACCCACATTCCTTGCATCTATAACTATTAGTCTCTTGTCTATAAATTATCCTTTTGCTATTACATTTTGGGTTTATACAAGGCTTGAATTCTCCTTTCTTAATGATGTTGCTATTTTCATCAAATTTTGAGCCACAACTAAAGCAATAATAACATTGCCCATTAACTGTAAACTTGATGCTTGTTCTATCACATTCTGGACATCTTTTTAATTGTTGAATTTTTTTTTTTTCACCAATAAATGTATTATCAGAATTAAAACGCGAACCACAATTTGTACAGTAATAGTAATTCTTCGAGGGGATAAACCTAGTAGATTTGTGGTTACAACTTGGACAAGTCTTCGCTAAGAAATCCTTCTTTTGGCTTTTTCCCGTTTCATTCATTCTTTTCACTCTTTCCACTCTAATATGATGTGTTTTAATACGACCTAATATTTATATCGATAGGTTTTTGATCATAAGAATTTTTTCGAGTTTATAAAGAAAAAATCTCTTAGGGTTTATAAAGAAATAAAGTTAAAAATAACTTTATTTTCGTTGCAAAAATGTTGGCGTTTTTTAATGATGTTGTTGTTATTATAAATCCATATTTTTCTGGAATCGTGGCAAATAGATTTAAATACAATCGACAATAATTTGCTAATT
>JAHLWV010000003.1 GCA_019057735.1 Promethearchaeota archaeon
TTAATGCTTTCTCCTTTTTAAAAAAATTCTAATTTTTATTTAAAAACTTTAATAACTAAGAGAAACTAAGATATTTTGATCTATTTTTTACTAAGTGTAATTATTGTGTTCTGCTAATAATGACAAAAATATCCGAGTTTGGAAAAGACTATCTTCTACTGGCTCTGCGAATTGGCAAACACATTAAGGGATATGTTGATTTTTATTATGGTCCAGAAAAATTTCGGCAAATTGTTGAAAATGAATCTCTAAAATCACCAAACAAATTGTTAAAAGATTCCATCGCTTTAATTAAACAACTTGGGGCACAAGGTTATAAAATAAAGCGTGAGCGATACTTAGAAAAAATGCTTATAGCAATGAAGACTTCAATAGAATTACTCATCGGTATCGAAATTCCTATTAAAGATCAATTTATGAAATTTTATGATGTAGATTTAAAACCAGCTAATGAATCTGAGTTAAGTAATTTAAAGGAAGAGTTTGAAGAGGCATATAGAGGATCTGAAAGCTTAGAAGAACGCATGAATAAATTAAGAATTACTCGTAAAGTTCCTGAATCAAAGGTTTTTAAATTCTTTAAAAAAGCAGTCGACATAACAGAAAAGCAAACTAAGGAATTATTCATTGATCTCTTACCAAAAAATGAAAGAATAATTATAGATGTAGTAAAAAATGATAATTCAAGTGAAAAAGTAAAATGGAACTGCTATAATTGGTATTTGGGTAAATTTACTAGTCGGATTGAGGTTAATCCTAATTACCAAATGTATTGGACTGTTTTTTTATCATATTCCTCTCATGAAGCCTATCCCGGACATCATACTGAGTTTGTTGTAAAGGAAGAAAGACTTTATCGCGAGCTAAACCAATTTGAGCATTCCATCTTAATTCTCCATTCACCAAAATTAGTAATTTCAGAGGGAATCGCCAATAAAGCAATTTCTATACTATTTTCAAATCAAGAAGTAGCTGAAATTGGGTTAAATGAATTTTGTCCAGATGCTTCAAAAGAATACTCTCTTGAAGAATTGGTTTTACAAGATAAGGTTAAAAGAAAAATTCCTCTTTTTTGGTATAATTTTGCCTATCATGCATTAGTTGACAGGTATAATGAGAAAGAATTAATGTTATATGGAAAAAATTTTGAAATTTTTAGCAATGAAGATTTGATTACAGGAATAGAAAGAATGTCAACTCCCGCATATTCAAATAACGCTTTTATGTATTACATTGGAAACAATATTTTAAAGTCCTACGGAGATGTACCTTCATTAAAGGAATTTCAAAATTTACTCGTTAATCCAATTTTGCCATCTGATTTAATTTAACAAAAAATTTTGAGCTTTTTTTTAAATTTAGATGGATACAGAAAAAATTTCTGAAAAGGATAATTGACTGAATTTTTATTGAAGTTTAAATAACCTTTTTGAAATTAAAATGCGTAAGAGAAAAAAGTTATTCAGATTATTATTCAAAATTTTAAGAATAGATTAAAAACATTTAAACTCACACATAAGGTGGATAATATGCCTGGTCGAGCTGGAGACGTACCTTAATTTGGTGCTGTTTATAAGAGTAATTTACCTAAAATCTCTTAATAAGCCCACCATTTATTTTTCTTTCTTTTTTTTAATAAAAAAACACAACTTAAAAATAAAGAGAATGATTAAAATGCTTGGTCAAACTGGTGGCGTACCATAAACGGGTGTTTTTATAAGGCCAATTTGCTTATACATTCTTTATAATAGCACTCTTTATTTCTTTTCTTTTGTATATCTCTTGTTAATGTATTAAGAAATCGTAGAAAGGAATCAAAAAGATGAAAAAGAGAGTGTATTGTTCGGAAAAAAATTGAGTAACTGGTGAATTGAAAGGAATAAGTTTAGGGATGCTTATATAAAAAATAACTCTGGAAAAATCTATATACAAATATGAGATTTTTTTCAATTCTAACGAAGATAAGAAGCGGACCTGGCAGGAATCGAACCTGCGATCTTCGGATTAGAAGTCCGACGCCATATCCAGGCTTGGCTACAGGTCCTACTAATTATTGTATTATTAAGAATGTAATATTATCTAAAAACTTTATTATGTCTCATATCCTCCAACATACACATTAGATTGTAGTTTTATATAACTGGGTGAAGAACTAAGAAATACTTTTTTTTAAGCTTCTGGAAATACATCTCAATCTAATTAATTAACCTTTACCACAGCAAATTATTTTTAGGTTTTAATAATTAATAAATCATTAATAGATGGTTTTTTTTATATTTGATGTATATTAATTAACAAATTAATATTTTTGAATCACCTTTATGAACCAAGAATTCCATGCTTAAGAAAAAATTATTTATTCATCAGAATATCCCATATGCCTTTAACTGGAATATCGCACACCACAAACAAAAAATATCTCCTGAAAATCCTTATCGAGAGGAATTTAAAACTCTGGGTTCTTACTTTAAAAAGATTTACCAAGGAACCATACCGAATGAGTTATTCAATACACGCAACCTTCCACGCGTCTCGCAATTTAAAATCCGAGGTTTGAGACCCGCTTTCATAAACAGTTTTAGTAAAAAATTAATACGAGAGGGAAAAATAAAGCAATATGGTTCAGATTCAAAATTACCGAATTACGCCAATACCGTTTATGAAAATTTTAGAGTTAACAAAATTGGTAAAAAACCTGGGCACGAACCGATTTTAAAGAATATTTTAATCAAAGATAGCAATTCTGTTGCGATTGAAATACCTATATGGAAAAAAAAGGATAATAAAGTAGTAACCGGACATATCGATCTTATCCAAATAGAAAATAATCTAGTCAAGGTAATAGATTATAAGCCAGAAGGGAAATTTATGATCTCTCTACCACAAGTTGCCACTTACGGTCTTTTAATTAAGTCCATGTTCAATTTACATAAAATTAAGTGCGTTTCCTTTAATAAGAAGGAGGCCTGGGAATACGATCCAGATATTCTATTGTCTGATGTTAAAAACTACTTAATCTCACAGAGAGTTAACAATAGAACTTGGGAAGACTTCTTGATATAGGTAAAATCTACTTCAATTTTGTTTTTACTTTTTGGGCTGATTTATTACTCCCCTCTTCTTTTGGAATGACAAATCTTCGAAGTAACAAATAACAAATGATAAGACTTATTACTTCAATGGTAATTCCAGCAAAGGCAATTATAGTACCGTTAAAACCTGCAAATCTTAGGAATATTGCAAGAGCTAAACCAGAAATTGTAAGTCCTACAAGAAGTATTCCAATTAAAATCTGTGAAAACGAAGATTTTATGTATCCTAATTCCTTTTTTAACCAGGGCATAAGTAAATCAAATGAATTTAAATAGAGTTTTAGTGTTAAATTGTAAGTAAATTAAATTATATTAATTTTAAAATTTTTGTTATTTCTTATTGAAGCGTTTACTATTTTTTCGGTTTCTTCTTAAATTTAATGTAGAGCGCTTTATCGAAAAAACTCCCAATTTTTATGGCAATATTATTAGAAATTTGGTAGCGTTCTCCTTCTAACATCTCTTTAATTTCTTCGGGGTTCGGAGAACGATGCAGTCTCTCAGAAATTACTTCATCAATATAAGTAGAAATATCATGTTTTATTCTTTCCATATCGGTTATTTTCATATCTGGGACGAAAAATTTAATTTTTTCGACCGCAAACAGATAAAACTCGCAGAATCTAGAAAAAATATCGCCCTTTAATCCACTGTGTAACTGAATTTGTTCAGTTAGTGTTTTTGTATCTTTTTTACTCCAATAAAATTGTTGTGGATTCACCCCACGACGGCTAATTCCCATTAGATTTGATGTAATTTTACGTTCGATCCAATTAAATGTGCTATCTTGGCGTAATTTAATAATTTCTTTTTTCTTATCATCTTCTTTCTTTTTTTTTTCTACATTCGCACTTTCAATTTTAACCTTTTCTAATTCTACTAATTCTTCAAATCTTTTTATTAGATCGTAAGCTACACAATACGATACAGGAGATACTAGGTCCGCTTTTAGTTTTAAGGGTGATATCCCTTTATAAACAAAACTTTCTTGGTTCCTTAACTCTGACATACTTTCTTTGAGAGATTTTATCTTCAAACGCGATAATATAAAACCATTTATAAGAAAAACTTGATTAACAGCATTAAAAACTACTACTAGTTGTTTTTGTCTTTTCATAGTTCTCTCGATACTTAACTCTTCCAATTTAACTTGAACCCAATCTTCAAAACCTTTGTTTTCTGTAACCACCATTAAAGCCCGTGAGTAAATCGCCTTATCGTTTGAAATTATACCATATAACTCTATTATCCTGCTTAATTGCCTTAGAATTTTCGACAATAAATTGTAAAATAAATCTGTTACTATATTACTTATTATCTCATCATAGTTAAGAAGAAGAAGTATTTGGGAGTAATTGCTTAAATTCAAACCTTGAAAGAAAATCTTGTCAACCGTTTGTTTTTTCCTTACAAACTCTCTCAGGTCGTTTACATTAATCTCTGTCTTATCCTCTAAAATATCCCATAACTCGTTATATTCAGTTTCATTTCTATAGAGAATTTTAAATAAATCAAATTCAACATTATCAGCAACTTTTGTAATAAATTTCTCAAGATACGGAAATTTCATGCTACATAAGGCTTTTTTGGCAACATTGATCAAGTTTTTTTGATTGTCATTTAACAAGATTAGATCTTGTTTTTTTATATTATATCTTATCATGCTTTTCTGTACATTTTCAGCTAACTCATAATCAACATTCATTAAATGTAAAATATCCTTAATTCCCCTCTTATTAAGTAAATAAATAGCATCCTCAAAACTTGATTCATTTAAACTTTGAAGGAAGTAGATAAAATCATTTGGATTCTTTTTTAACTGCTTAATTAGAGCAATTTTTAATTCTGAAAGAATCATCTTTTCAAATTCATCATATTTAAGATCTTCCTTAAAGGCGTTTTCAATTGATTTGATAGTTTCTTTTTTTAAATTATTCCCTTCAATAAAAGTTTTTAGTCCTGATATGGATATAGGAAATTTATTTAATTCATATTCCATTATACGTTTCTTTATCATCCGGATAGACATTGTTTGGATTTGTAATTCCTTATAAGATTTAAATTCAAATTGGTTTTGCATCCTCTCGATTATTCTATTTAGAGTAAAAACCTCAATGAATTTATCTTCTTTCTCTTCTTTCTTTAATTGTTCTTCAATTGGAAGCGAGACGCCTTTAAACGCAGCACTTTCTTCTAAAATTTCATTTTTTACGATTTCATTTAAACCAATAATGTCTCCTATAAAATCGTAAAAATAATAGGATGGTGATTTAGATATAATATTCAACAGTTCTCGTTCAATTTTATTTTCAATTTCCTCTATTCTTTTTCTTCTCTGAGATTGTTGTAGGCGACCTAGCCTTTCGTCTATTAACAATGATAAGAACATATTTTCTAAATTAATAATTTCATCGAATAGAGCTCTTTCTAATTCAAAAGAATTTTTTAAAAAAATCTCAACTTCTTCCATTAGAATATGCTTCTCTTCCATTTCAAGCTGTTTAGTCGAATCAACTGTCAACTTGTTTGCATCTAAAGATTCTTCTACTTTTATACCCATGTAATGGTACAAATGAACTGCTGCTGTAGCGATTAGGAGAGATCGTAGTGTAGGTTCTTTACGAATCAATTCGAAAATTTTTTCTTTATCAGCTTCTCTTTTCAAATGGGAAATTATTAAATCTACAGTCTGAAAAAACCTCGAAGCACTTTCAGTTGCTGTTGATTTTCTTTTTACTCCACTTATCATAATTTTTTTATCCACTCTCTGTATACTTCCTTAAAATTGTCTGCAATATCATATTTTGCTTTATTGTGCCAGTATTTAAACTCAAAAACATGAAATAAGTCAGCGTTGAATAAATCAACTTCTTCCGCAGTTAGTACTTGTTTCAAAATCAAAGAAACAGGCCGAGGTATTAATTTTGAAAAATATCTAAGCTCATTTTTCTTCACATAATTATAAAATGTGTTCTGTTCATCAATACTAAGGTAATTTTTAGGGATAATTTTTTCTGGCTCAATTTTAAATAAGTTAATCTCTTTTTCAACCTTATTTTGGATATATTTTGGAAATTCAGTTTTTATACCAATACAAAATTCATACTGTTTATAGAAATCTATCAAAATTTCTTTTTCTACATCATTTGAAATTCTTAAAATATATTTGTCTAAAAATTTGAGGAATGCTTCTGGTTCCTGCTCGTTTGATTCACGTTCTTCTAAATATTTTATAAATTCAAATAATGTTTCGTCTAAAGACCACTCCCGTATTTCTTCAATACTAAAAAATTTCTTAGCATAATCCTTTATCCATTCTAATATATATGTTTTCCAAGTTAAATTTATCGCTCCTATTCGCTTTTCTAAGAAGCGATGGAATCTATTTGCAAAAGTTACTGGATCACTAATTTCTTTATCTGGTTCTTCTTTAAGAAATCGATTAATAGTAGTATATCTCAGAATGTAGCTTAATAAATACTTTAATTCATCTGAAAACCGTTCAAATTTCTTTACGTGCGAGTCTATTAAATTTGAATCTTTTTCCATTTGGACTTCGGCGAAGGCAATTAAGTCACTAATATTTAAATTAATGCTACCATAGAACGATTTGATGTTGTCATTTACTAACTTTTTAAATTCTTTATTTAGTATTTCTTCGTTAAAAACACCAACTTTTAATAATACAAATGGATTTATCTCGATCTGCGACATTAAATGTTGTTCGAATTTACCCAAAATATTTTGCCCTAAATTTTTAGAAGGTTTTTGTTCATTTTCAAATTTTTCATGTAAAATTCTAATAAAGTGAGAGATCAAAGTATTCAATCTACGGTGTGATAAATATCGCGGAAACGAGTTTCTAATACTACTAATGCTATTTTTAAGGACTTCAGCAAAATAATTAATTACAGAACCTAATTCACTTGCCCTCAGCTTTTCTTCACTAATAATTGAAAGAGTCATTGAATTTATTGCTAATTCGCTGATAGTTCTATAAAAATCAATACTATCTTCAGAATTTTCAATTATAAATGAGCTATATTTTTCTAACAACTCCGAGATATTGCCTATTTCGCCGGTTGTTAGGAATTTCTTAGAAATTTTTAAAAAATTATCAACTTTGACATTAAAATCAGTTAACATTTTTTCCATATAGGAAATAATTTCAACACCAGAGAAGAGTTTTTGATTTTTACCAAAACTTTCCTCGATTTTAGCTACAAAAAATGATATTACTTTTTCTTGGATTTCATCTGTTGTCCCAGTATTAGCTAATTTTAATAAATTGGTTCCTAGGATTAACGTTTTTTCAATAATAAAATTTGCACTCGGCTCTGAAATAGCATATTTAAGGTGATCTATGTTTGACTTTCCAATATATGGTGATTTAAGCCGATCATATTTTTGATTTGTAAATTTAATCTCAATAGGGCTTTTATTCCAGAGATAATCTACATCCGTTCTTATCGATCCATAAGTAGACAACATTTCTTTTTCAGTTGGTAAAGAAACGCTTAAGCCTATTAATTTTTTATTCCATTTATCCTCAATCAAATCCCCATAAAGCTTTTTGCTAAATCGAGTAGCAAATTTATTATATATTTGAATTTTTTTTTGATGTTCTAATCCGGGATGATTAGAAAACTCTTCTACTTCGTAAAATAATTTACTTATATGGTTAATTGATTCTCTTGATTTGTGTGGATCTAGATATCCCGTTTCTGGTTTTAAAGCAAGTAATAAACTTTCACATTCCTTATATTTACCGGGAATGAGTACCATTGATTTTGGGTAAATTTTTATTTGAGCGTCTTTTTGGTCGAAATTGTACAACTCAAATTCTATTGAAAATACTTCAGAACCAGCAAAATCCCTCAACATAGCATTATACATTCGAAGGTATGTTATTACTTCCTTAGAAAGCTCGTTAACCATTTCTTTAGTTAGTTTTCCTGGTCCTATTACATCTCCCGCTATTAAATCTGTAGGACTAGAGTACCCAAAGATTAATGAAAATTGAAAATTAATAGACTCACGTGTAGTTATCATAATTTCGTTTTTTTTCAAATCTATTTTTATAAAAGATAAAAATCATACATTTTAACTTTTAGCAATAGATTTTTTTTGCATTTTTTGTATTACTGTTTATCATTATTTTTCTATGTATTAATTAATAATTGTAGAGAAGAAAAAATAAAGAAATAAAAAGTATCAATATTATATTAATAATAGTTAAGTGAAGTAAAACCTAAAATAGCAATCTACCGTGGATGGTGATACGAATTGGAATTTGGTACAGATCTTGGAATTGGACCCGATGAAATCGAAAAAATAAGTCCTCAAATTACTTTTATAACTTCAAACGCAGATATAGAAGCCATCGCACTTGTGAGTTTAGAAGGTTATCAGATCGCTTTTTCAGCTCTTCCTCAGTATGAAGTTGATGGCGACCAGTTTTGCGGACTAGCTAGCGCGCTTTTAATGACTGGAAGTTCAACAATTAAAACACTCTTTCAAGAAGATTTAAGTGAAATAATTGTGAGAGCTGAGAATGGTTATGTTATTGTTAGTAACGCAGGTCGTCTGGTAATCGTGTGTGCAGGAACAATTATTGATACATTGATGAAAACTGTTAAGGTAATGAGAGTTGCTGCAAAGAATTTAGCTATGGTTTTTGAACAAAAACAATAAAAATTGATTTTTTTATTGAAGAATAAGTTTATATTGCCTCGATAATAATTTTATCAATATAAATACATTTTATGGTAAATATCGATGCTTATTAAAATAAACCTCCTTAAATGTTGGCGAGGACTATGGCGTTTTAAAACGCTTTCTCAATGGTAAAACCATAAATTTTGCTCTGACTACTTTTTAACATCATTTTTTAATAACAAGTATTGCATCTGCAATCAAGCATTATTATTATTGATTTCCAATTTTAAGATGAGACATCATTTAAATTTGATGATGAAAAAATAGTAAAAAGGAAACAAAAATGACGGATTTTTATAATACAAGAATATTACTTGAACCGAATGAAATACCAAAAGAGTGGGTTAATATCGTACCAGATTTACCCTCTCCCATGACGCCCTTAATAAATCCCATGGATGGGAAACCTGCACCTCCTGAGCTTGCATTTGCGATATTTCCAAAAGAATGTGTACTTCAGGAAATCTCTCAAGAACCTACAATTCAAATTCCTAAAGAATTAAGGGAGCTTTATGTTAGATCTTATCGACCAACACCGCTTCATAGAGCATATGGTTTAGAGAAAGAACTTGGAATTGAAAGTGACGACATCAAAATTTTCTATAAAAATGAGTCGGTTTCTCCTACGGGATCTCACAAACCAAACACAGCTCTAGCTCAAGCTTACTATTCAAAAAAAGATGGGGTCGATGAATTGATAACTGAAACAGGAGCAGGTCAATGGGGTTCAGCTTTATCTTACGGATGTAATTTGTTTGACATAAAGTGTACTGTTTACATGGTGAGAGCTAGCTTTATACAAAAACCAGGAAGAAAAATACTGATGAGAGCTTTTAATGGTCAAGTTCATGCCAGCCCTTCAAAATTGACAGATTCTGGAAAATTTTATTATGATCAAAACCCAGATCATCCAGGAAGTTTAGGAATTGCTATATCTGAAGCAGTTGAACATAGTATGAGAAGTGAGACATCTAGATATTCCTTAGGTAGCGTTGTGAATTTCGTTCTTTTACATCAAACGATCATAGGACAAGAGGTTAAAGCACAACTACAAAAAGTTAATGTGGAGCCTGATGTTCTGATTGGATGCATGGGGGGAGGGTCTAATTTAGGAGGTTTAATGATTCCTTTCGCGAAAGAAAAATTGAATGGAAAATATCCTGATTTAGAGATCGTGGGAGTAGAACCCAGAGCTTGCCCAAGTGTCAACAAAGGAGAATATAGATGGGACTACGGAGATTCTGCTAAAAAAGCTCCAATTTTAAAAATGTATACATTAGGTCATAATTTTATTCCAAGCCCAATCCATGCAGGAGGATTACGATATCACGGAATGGCCCCAATTATATCGATATTAGCAAAAAAAAAGATAATTTCCTCAGTTATGCACCACCAAACTGAAGTTATTGGAGCAGGTTTACTTTTTGCTAAAACAGAGGGGATTCTACCTGCGCCTGAAGCCGCTCACGCGGTGAAAGAAGCGATTGATCAAGCCTTAAGAGCAAAAGAAAACTCCGAAAAGAAAAACATCGTTTTCTGTTTAAGCGGACACGGATTTTTTGATTTATTAGCATATAAGGAATATATGGCTGGTAATTTAGTAGATTACGAACTCCCAAATGTTGAAATTCAAAAGGCTTTAAATGACACAGATATGCCTAATATTGACGAAACTCAGTTATAAATAGAACTAATAACATTATTACAAACTTTTTTTTCATTTTTAATAAAGATTTTAAAATTTCTCAGATAATATCTAGAAGAAAACATAAAGAGATTGTTATTTTTGGATACACTATCTATTATCATTACTGGTATTCTATATTTTTATGGGTTGATTGTGCTTTACACTGCTTTTTTAGCAAAAAAAAGAAAAGAAAAAGGGGCTTTCATTAATAACCTTGTAAATTCATTAATCCTCATTATTAGCGTTACAATTAATTTATCAATAAATCTCCTAAATATTTCCAATATTGGGTTCATAGTATTTCCTTTTGACATATTTATGATAATTTTTGTCATTTTTTTCTTACCTCATTTTTTATTATCCGTGAATAGAGAAAAAAGAAAAGTTAGATTAAAAGAGAAGCATATAGAAGAAGAAAATTCTAATTTGACTGAGGACCTACCTTTTAAATACGAACTTTACAGAAAAATAACACATTTAGTAGTCTTAGGAATCGCTTTTTTCTATTTTACGCTTGGATTTTTGGTTCAAAATATTTTTATTTATATTCTAGAGCTTTTCCCAGATATTGTTTCTGAGTTTTTCTTCTCAATCTATAATATTGAAGCAAACAAAATGATTTTTACTCAATATTTGGTAGTTTTTTTAGTTGGGGTGTCATTAATTGGATTACTTACAGCAGATTTTATTAGAATTTTAAAACCAAAACTTTACCCCTTAAAACCAATTAACCGGATTCTTAGGAAGAAGGAGCGACATATGAGATTAGGTCCACATATTTCTATGGGAATTGGTTGTTTTTCAATTATAATAATGTATGGTCCTTTTCAGCCTATTGGACCAATAGTTATTTGTACATCGATGACTATGTCTATTTTTGGAGATATGACCGCTAATTTGGTGGGAAGAAAATTCGGGCATAGGAACATTCGAAAAACAAAAAAGACTTACGAGGGATTAATTGCCGGAATGAGCATAGCATACATTTCAGGAATTATTACATTACTATTCATAAACCAATTATATCCAATTAACCTTTTTAGTTTAATAATTCTTCCTTCTATTGGTACTCTTTTAATAGGTTTTATAGACTACTTAGATTTAGATGTTGATGATAATTTGTCATACAATTTTGTGGTTTCAACTACTCTTTTCGTTATTTCGTTATTCATTTTAGGTTTATAAATTAAAAGATGTTATTAGCAAAATTTTTCAATCACAAAATTTTATTTAAAAGAACATGAGCGAAGAAAAATTAAAAATAGATAAAATAAAGAAAGGGACAGTTATCGACCATATAGATGGCGGTTACGCTTTGACTATTCTGAATTTAACTGGACTTGGAGAATCTCCTAATCTAATGACAATTGGTGTTAATGTTTCTTCAAAGAAATACGGTAAAAAAGATATTATTAAGATTGAAGGCGTTTTTCTTAATCAAATTCAACTTCAGCAAATTTCAATCCTATCACCAAATTCAAAGATATCCTTGATTGAAGATTATAAAGTAATCGAAAAAAAGAAAGTAAAACTCCCAGATATTATTAAAAGTCTTATTTTATGTAGAAGTAATACGTGTATTTCAAATTCTGGTGAACCTATTGATACAGAATTTAATGTTCTAGAAGAAAAACCATTGAAAATTCAATGTATATATTGCAACAGGATATATAAATTGGATGAAATTGTTTTCAGTTCAAAAGAAAAAATTGAAAAAAGAGTAAAACAATCTATCGAACTATAAAAAATTTTAGATAAAAGCTAAAAAGGTATGAGTAACTACCGTAACGATCATAAATAACAAGAAAAATATACCTATACCTGGTTTAATTATATTTTTCCAATTCCATTCTTCTTTATCGTATTGATATTTTAAGATAACAAAACTAACAAAAAACGGTGTTAGAAACCAAAAACACAACATCCAAATAAACAATCCTAAACCCGAATAACTCGGTAAAATACCGAAAAATAATCTTCCTAATAAACCACTTAGCACTGCAGTAATTGCCCTAATCCAATAAAGTTTTGTTTCCTTTTCAAGCCGTATATCGATCTTTTTTGTTGATTTTTTGTCAATATTAATTTCTTGTTCAGGATGTGATTTTCTCTTCTCCTTTATGAGTTTTTGGCGTTCTTTTTTAATGTTAACTCTTTTTTGTTTCCGTTTATCTTTGTTGGGCATAATTAGTACTATTAATATTATTTTTTTTATTAAAATTTTGAAATTTACAGTAATGATAATTTATATTTATATATGTTAAAAATGGAAAAATAGAAAAAAATGAATGCATGACTAATAAATAAGGAAGCACTAATTTTAAACGATAATACAAATGAAGAAAAATATTAAATTTTCAAATTTTGATGTATTTGCAATCACAAAAGAATTAGGAATTATTCTCCCTCATGGAAAAATTGACAATGTTTATGAAATTGATGGGGAACTATTAATTTTAAAAATAAAAACACAATTTAATGGGAAAAAGAATTTAATTGTAAAAAACGATTCTCGTTTAAATTTCACTAACTTTAATTATCCTATCCCAAAATATCCTTCTCAGTATATAATGTCACTAAGAAAGTACCTAAAAAATAGAAGAATTTTATCTGTTATTCAACATAATTTTGATAGAATTATTATTTTCGAAATAAGTAATATGGAGGGAAACTCATGGAAATTTATTGTTGAACTATTTAACAAAGGTAATTATATTCTGCTTGATGAAAATAACATCGTAAAAATAGCAAAAAGATATAGTAAATATAGAGATAGGGACATTTTAGCTAATAGACAATATAATTTTCCTAGTTCTCGTGGTAAAGATTTTCTTAACCTTTCTCAAGTCGATTTTGATGAAACAGTAAGTAATTTAGAAGATGAAATCGTAAGAATCCTTGCAAGAAATATTAATATCTCAGGAACGATTTCAGAAGAAATATGCCTTAGGGCGGGAGTTGATAAAAAGCGATCAGGACGTGATCTTACTCCTAAAGAACTAGAGGCTCTATTTAATTCCTTCAAAAAATTAAGAAATGAATTGCTTTTTGGTGAAATTAAGGCACAAATTGTATTCAACGAACAGGATGAACAAGCTTCAGTTATCCCTTTTGATTTAGAGCTTTATAAGAATAATAAAGTTCAGTATTTCAATTCCTTTAATGACGCCGTTGATGTATTTTTCTCTAAACTAGATTCTAATAAAATTCTTTCGCCACAAGATCAAGCCGTTAATCAAAAAATAAAGTCTCAAGAAAAAATACTAAAAAACCAACTAGAATATCTTGAAGAGCTAAAAGCAAAAAAAAAATTGTACTACGATCATGGTGGTTTTATCTATGATAATTTCAACACTTTTAATAAGTTATTTAATGGAATTAAAGAAGCAAAAGAAAAAGGCTATACTTTAGATGAAATAAACGCGAAACTAACTAGTGCTAAAAACGAAAATTTTGAAGATTTGGATATGTTTGTAAGAATTCTACCTGCAACTAAACAGATAATCATTTTAATTAATAAAATTGAAGTTTATTTGGATTTAAGCAAAACTATTGGAGAGAACGCAAATAAAATTTATTTAAAAGGCAAAAAGGCGGAAAAAAAATTAAAGGGAACCATTCCAGCTATTCAAAAAACAGAAGAAAATATTAGAAAGCTAAAAATTGAGAGAGAATCTATCGAATTAGATATTGATTTTCTAGTAAGGAAACCACAAAAGAAATGGTATGAAAAATTTAGATGGTTTTATTCTTCCGATGAATTTTTAATTATCGGTGGACGAGACGCTAGCTCAAACGAAACAATATTTAAAAAATACATTGAACCCAACGATATAATTTTTCACACTAACTTTCCCGGATCCCCTCTTACTGTAATAAAAAATCCAGAAAATAAACAGATTCCTGAAACATCAATTAAAGAAGCTGCAAACTTTGTAGCTAGCTATTCTGTAGCATGGAAAGAGAATTGGGGCATTGTTGATGTTTTTTATGTGTCTGCCGATCAAGTTTCTAAAACACCACCTACAGGTGAATATTTACCTAAAGGCAGTTTCATGATCTTAGGAAAAAAAAATGTAATTAAGGGAGCAAAAACCGAAATTGCGCTGAGATTAAATTTCCTTGAAATAAAAAATGAAAGCGTTTCTGATTCTCAATTATTCTATCCCCAAGTAACTTACGAACCTCTTAATACCTTTAATAATAAATCGAGCAAATTAATAATCGTTAAACCTTCGAAATCTGGGAAAACAAAGGGACAGTTAGCCAAAGAGATTAAAACATATTTTCTTAATAATTCAGAAGCAGAGATGAAAAAATGGGTTAAAATTTTACCTGTAGACGATATTATTCTTGTCCTTCCTACGGGTAAATCTAAAATTATTATTCCCAGTTAATTTCCTCTTATTATCTTAAGGTTATGATAATCATCAAATAATATGCCGTCTATCTGGTTACTAATTAGACTTTTTATTACTTGTAGAGGTTGTTCATAACCTATAAAGCCCCAAGCAAGTGATTTAATATCGTTAACATGGCATACGTCTATAAATCGATTAGAAATTAAATCTGATCGAATGTTTATCATATCCGGAAGATCTTTGAGATTTTTTCGACATCCTTTTTCGATAAATTCCTTTAAATTTAAACCTCTACCTTTAGTTATGTTAAAACATGTTCTTATCAGTTTAAATGCTTTTTTATATCTTTTTAATCTATTAATATCTCTTCCACTTAGTATACAATTCTTTAGAACTCCTCTTTTATTAATTAAATCAAAAATTTCTTTTTCAATTCCTTCATCTTTCAAGTGTATAATAGCTTGTGTTTTATCTGTTATATAATCTATAAATTCGTCTAAAAGTGGGATGTTTTGGTTTCTTTTTTTGGTTTTAAGATTTTTAACATCGTCGTAATTTAAATTATTTAATAGACCTTTACTATTAGTGGTCCTGGTTAAAGTATTATCGTGAAAAACGATTAACTTTCTATCTTTTGTTCTTCTGACATCAAGTTCTATGCAATTTGCCCCTGATTTAATTGCAATTTCGAACGCTTCTAATGTGTTTTCATCGTAATCTACTAAAGTCCCTCTATGGCCGATAAAAAGTGTAATTTTTTTCATTAAAAGAAATAAATTTTAGATATGTAAATTTTGTTAGTTTTCCTGAACTAAAAACATGTAGACCATAATTAACAATAAACCTATTAAACTGAATGAAAAAACTATAGAATCTCTAAAAGCTTGGATCAAGGAAAAGATAAGGATAAGCACAATTAACTTTAAATCTAATGGTTTACCTGTCAATTCCTTATAATTTCCGATACTTATTGTCATAAAAATGAAGAAGAATAGGATTACTAGAACCTTAACAGTAATATCTAGAGTTTGCAGAAAAAAATCTTCGCTTGCAAATAGAGATAGATACTCCCCGTTTAATAAAATCGATATAATTAATAGTATCCCTCCAATAACGGCTGATAATATAACTGAACGATAAGCTGATTTTTCTTTTAATTTTGGTTTCCTATTAGCCGTTCCTGATTTTAAATGATCTTTTTTTACTTTTGACATGTTAGCATCTTAACTCCTTATTCTTTCGATTTCTTTTTTGAGTCGGGTAATTCGATAGATATAATAAGCAAAAAAGGCTCCAATCGTAGAAAAAATGACAATTGTGGAGATTGACATCAAAAGCACACCAAAAGGTACTTCCGGAGTTCTAGGGGGGTATTGTAATTCGAAAGAAAAGATATTCGAAATTATAATTCCACTGGGATAGTCTGCAGTTTTACCGAAGATAATCTTAAAATTAAATGGAACACCATAGCCTAATTCTACATCCTCGATTCCACCTTCATTATTTTTAACAGGCATGGAAAACTCGTAAACTATTTGATTCCCTTCTAATTTCGCAGCACAATCACCATTAGGATTTACGTCTTCATAATAAATCGCATCATTGATGTAATAATCTAAATAAGAATAACTGTTAGTTGATATGTTTGAAAATTGCACAATTTTAGCATCAGTGAAGTTCAAATCTGCGTCCCAATCCGCTATTAAAATCCCAAGAAATTCGTTATCGTATTCAACAGAGTTATGATCGTTAAAATCAAATCTAACTAAAATATATAAATTTGGTTCCGCTTGTAAAACCCATAGTTCAATATATAATCCATTGCTTTGGTTTGATAAATCAGGAAATAGCTCTATCTCTAACTTTTCCGCGGAAGCCCATTCGTTTGTTACTCCATCTACGACACCATCTATAACAGGTGCGGTTCCAAATCCCACATCATATTCAATTGGAGTTCCATAGCTTTTTCCAATGAGGAATGCTGAACTTACCAGTATTTGAGCAATGAAGATGAAAATAATAATGCTAGTTGTGTGTTTTTTCACTTTTATATAGCCACTTTTTTATCATTAAGCGATAGTTCAATTTTGCTTTTAATTAAAGAAACTCAATAAAGTTGATAATTAAAATTGAATTTAATATTTTTTCTTTGTCTTGCAAATTTTTAGGATTTTCAACCAAAAATATGTAGTATTTTCTTTATATTAAAAATAAAATTCTTATCATATTTAAAGAAAATTCATTTTATGAAAGATAATTAGGTAAAAGAACGCTGCAATTGAATTTGTTTAAATACGCTACTATATAATTTATTAAGCGTTTTAAATCGCGTTTAGTTTCAAGAATATTGCTATTATTATATTCTGCGAATTGTTTTGGTCCAATTGCAATTAACAACCCCGATAGATCCTTCTCTCTCTTAATAAAAAGCCAAAAAGGTTTTTTTTTTTCATTATCTTTAATAAGGAGTAGCATCCATGGATTTAAGGTCCACTCTTTAGAATCAGGGCCGATTACTTTTTCTATCGCATGTCCCGTAGAATATTTTTTAGTTATTTTTATAGCTTTTACTAACCGGTTAAAGTAGGACCGCTTCAATTTTAAATACCCATTGAAATAGGATTTAGCGTCGTAGAGTTCTATTTCATTACCCGTTCCATCTGGGAATTTTAAGTTAATTTTCCAAGTGCTCATATTAAATCCAAATAATTATTCTTTAGCTTATTTCCATAATTTGAATATCTTTAATATTCTTTTTATTTTTATCCAAAAACAAATTTTTAGTAATTTGAATGCTACGAATAGTCCCGGATGTTTTTATTGGAGAAAAAACGAATTTATTACCGGATATTTCAGTAATTAAAGTCAAAGCTGAAATCACGATTTCCTTTGTTTGATGAGAGCATCTTATAATTCCAAAACCTTCTAAAAAATTAATATCAACCAACCACAATCCTACTCTACTAGCTTCTTTTAAGCCAAAATACTTCCATAAGGATGCCCATATCGAATTTAGAATATCTTGCTTATTCAAAGGTTTTTTATTTTCCGATATCACTTTGAATAGTATATATCTATGACGTTCACTTTTTACGACTATTTTTCACCCCGATTTATTAGTTTTACACCCGATTCTATGAAATTTCTATCTTGTCGCATTTGTACTCGATTTAGAAGAGAAACTACATTTTTAGAGAAACAATTTTTAGCTCGCAGCAGTGAAATGCCTAATAGGGTATGACAAACGCTAATTAAAGCTCTAGGGTGTCGTATTGAATAAAGATCGTCAAAATTCCCACTTATTATATAGTTTGCTTTTAAATTATTAGCTAAGTGTACGCCTCGGTAAAGATTCCTTAGATTTTTGGATTGTAATGATTTGTTTTTTACCATAATTGACGCAAGCGAAAATTCGATGAACGATTGATTTTGTTTGGTAAGCGAAATTACTCCTGGAAAAATAGTTTTGAGTGCAATTTGCTCTGAAAACGAGATTACATCCACTCTGGAATCTTTAGCTGCTTGGATTTGAATTTTTTTATCGGCAGATTCAACCACTATAATGTTGGATGATTGTCCAATTCCTTTGAGTTTCTTGATTAAGCTTTCTAGATTTTTTGGATTAATAGTAGTGCGATATTTAATATTTATATTTGTGATCTCTTCTATTCTTCTTTTTAAATCGGGTTGCTTTTTTTCTCTATTATTTTCAAGTTCTACAATCACATTTTGAATCCCTAATAATTTACAAAAACATAATTTTTCCTCAATTTCCTTGAAGTTGTTAGTATTTACCCTTAACCTTGACTCAAAATATGACAATCAGATCTTAACCTCTAATTTCAGATCGGGATTTATCTGTAGCGTTTTCGATGTTTTAAGTGTTTATAAATAAAAAAAAATTTATTAGAATAAATATTTTACATGTTATATATTTTATAAGTGGTTCTATTGGCTAATAAACGAAAGCTTTCTGATATAAAGAGAAAAATTCATAACGGCAACGCAAATGTTCTTACTGCTCAAGAATTTATCAGTCGCGTTGAAAAGGGAGAAAACTTTAAGTTTGAAGACATTGACGTGATTACAACTGCCACGAAAGGTCTAATGAGTGGAATTATGGGCGTATTTTCATTTAGATTAACTCCCCCAAAAACATTAAGAAAATTTACTGAAATAACTCTTAACGGAATCCCTGCTTTTCCTGGACCGTGCCCCAATGAATATTTAGGAATTGCTGATCTAATTGTTTACGGTACTGCTCAAAGTCGTTTAAGAGAAAATTATTGTGGAGGTTCCTTGTTTAGGGAAATAGTGGAAGGAAAACCAATCTCCATCCATGCTAAAAGCAGTGAAGGTAGTATGATCGATATGGATTTAACATTAAAAGAAATGCAATATGCAAAACTGATGGGAACTCGCCAAGCTATAAAAAATTATAATGCAATGCTTAACTGCGAAACATATCAAGTAGATACGATATTTTCATGTCTTCCTTTTGAACCCAATAAGTCAGAACTAACATTTTCTGGCTGTGGTGCTCTAAATCCTTTCCAAAACGATCCTCATTTCCGAACTTTTGGAGTGGGATCACCACTTCTAGTCAATGGAGCTCTTGGATATTTAATGGGTCCTGGAACGCGTAATTATATCGCAAAACCTAATATGATGACAATCGCTCCCATGAATCAAATGAAACCAGAATATTTGGGAGCTTTTAAAACTTCTTATGGATTAGAACCCATTTGCTCGATAGCTGTTCCCATACCTATCTTAACTGACAAAATTTTTAATGATATTGTCAAATCAGACAGAGATGTTAAATTAACCATTTTGAGTCTCGTGGGACGTGAAAAAGTTGGAGAAATCACTTACGCAGATGTATGGGATAATAATTTCGTAATGAAATTTAACTCTGAGGCGTGTAGTAAAGGATATAAGTGTAAAGTTATAGATAACTGCCCTACAAACGCTTTTATTATAATAGATGGATTAATCTCAGCAATCGATAGATCTAAATGTTTTAATTGTGGAAATTGTGTAAGGCTATGTCCCGACGCATTTAGTATGAACCTAAAATCAATTCAATATGAAGGAAATGAAATTCCCGTTGTCTTAAGGCAATCTGATAGGGCAGGAGCTATCATGCTAGCTGATGAACTTAAACAACAGATTCTAAAAGAGGAATTTCAGTTAAAAAAGCCAACTGGAAGGCTAGATTTTGCTGAAAAATTAAAATAGCATCAAATCATAATTAAAGGTTAATTCTGAACGACTGATATTAAATTAGATAAAGCTGATCAGATTGGGATTGTAGTAAATAATATCGAAAAAGCGGCTCAAATGTATCAAAAGCTTTTTAATTTTAAGTGTTACCTCAATATCGTTGAACAGAGCACAACTGTTAACTATAAGGGGAAAGAGGCGACCTTTAACACGAAAAAAATTATGCAATTCTTTGGGGGGAAACACCGGCTTATAACACTTAGGTATTTTCACAAAAGACGCTGAAGAATTAATTAAACAATTTAAACAACAATTTAATGTGGATACCGCTCAAGTGCGAAAATTGGGGAATCTAGGATAGTATCTTGAAATCCTTGAGTTATGACATTAAACCATTGGTTTCTGTTCTTATGTAATAAAGTTTATTTTTCATTTATAATACTTCAATTCATGTCAAATAAAAATGCTAATCCCTTAGACGGAGGAGATTTAGTTGTGAAAAGCCTCCTTAAAGAGGGAATCACTAAAATTTTCGGCATCGTTGGCGGAGAATTGTTAAGGATTTATGACGCTATAGAACGGTATGGTCGAGAAGAAGGCATAGATACTGTAATGGTTCGCCATGAGCAAGCTGCAGGACACATGGCAGACGCTTGGGCACGCGCTACTGGAAAATTAGGTGTCTGCTTAGGGACCGCAGGACCAGGTGTCACTCATCTTGTTCCGGCCGTGGCTGTAGCGTGGGCAGACTCAATCCCACTTCTTGTTATCGGAGCGCAGATAGGAAGGATGTTTGATGATACAGGCATTCTTCAGGGTGGTTTAGATCAAATGAAATTAATGGAACCGATTACAAAAGCACAAATATCAGTTGAAGAACCTTATGAAATTCCAAGAGCAGTACAAAGAGCTATTAAAGTTGCAATGTCAGGGAGAAGAGGTCCCGTTTTTCTAGAATTTCGAGAAACAGCTCTTGTTAGAAAAGCTTCTGAGGATGATCTTAAAAACATTTTAGAGCCTGAGCAATATAGACCAATTGATAGACCTGTTGGAAACCCAAAATCGATTAAGGCAGCGATAGAAATTTTAAAAACTGCAAAAAATCCGTTGATCGTTGCGGGAGGAGGAATTCACGCCTCAGATGCGTCTACCGAACTTAAAAAATTATCTACAACATACAAAATTCCTTGCGGAACAAGCATAAACGGTGTTGGTGCTATTGATATTCGCAGTGAAACATATGTTGGGTCGTATCTAGTTGCAAACGCATACCGAAAAGCAGTGTCGGAAGCTGATGTAGTTATTTCTTTCGGTGCTAAATGGGATTATTCAATTCTGTTTGGAGCTCCCCCCATTTGGAATCCAAACGCGAAAATTATTCAAAACGATATCGACCCAGAAATGATCGGTCGAAATAGAAAAGTGTCTGTTGCTATTATTGGCGACGCTAAGGTCGTAATAAATCAGTTACTAGCAGAAATGGAAAAATCGCTCCCTAAAGAAAAAATTTCTGAATGGTCCGAATGGAATTCTTATCTTTCAGATCTCAGGAAAAATGACGCTTCAGCAGTTCAAAAATTGTTGAAATACGATAAGCTACCAATGAAACCAGAAAGATTTGCTTACGAAGTCTTAGATTCAATAAAACACGATTCTCAACTGGTAATTGATGGTGGTGATATAGCCGTCTTCACTTTTGGGTTAATTAGTAATTTCCCTCGCGATCCAAGAACGCTATATTTCCCATTAACGATGGGACATCTCGGTACGGGCATCCCATACGCTATAGGTGCCCAAATAGCTAATCCTGATAAACAAGTCGTTTGCATTAACGGAGACGGTAGTTTTATGTTCAATGTTCAAGAACTTGATACGGCTGTTCGCCTAAATTTACCTATTATTATTATTATTGCTAATAATTGCGCGTGGGGCATGATTAAAAGCAAGCAAAAAGGGGAACTTAAGAAGAGATATTGCGATGTAGATTTCCCGCCAACTAATTATGCAGAAATAGCAAAGGGGTTCGGTTGTTACGGCGAAAAAATAGAAAAACCAGAAGATATTAGACCTGCTATACAAAGAGCAATAGAATCTAAAAGACCAGCCGTTTTGGATGTAGATATCGCTTTTGAAACTCCCATTGCGATGAAAGTAATCGGAAATCTTAAAAAAAACCGTGGATTGTACGGTTAATTTTCTTATATTATATTTTCTTAATTCCTTTTTTAATTTTTAAAGATTTTTAAATAACATTTAATTCAATGTAGAATAAACCTAATCTAAAAAACGCTTATAAATTAATTTCCATAATTCTAAGAGGTAAAAAATTTTGTCAGATGATATGTTTTTAGAAGGAAAGACGGCTCTAATTACCGGAGCGGGCAGCGGATTTGGTCAAAAAATGGCAATCGCATTTGCTGCTAAAGGGGCAAATTTAGTCTTAAATGATATTAACGATTCAGGTCTAGAAGAAACGCGCGATTTAGTTCTGAAGCAAAATAAAGCCCAGATTCTCTTAGTTAAAGCCGATGTTTCAAAATCTGAAGAAGTAAACGAGATGGCTAAAAAAACTTTTGAGACTTTCGATAATGTCTTTTTACTTGTGAACAACGCAGGTATCGATGGAGGTCTCTACACGTCATTAAAAGCAAAAGAGGCTGTTTATGATAAAGTGTTCGCAATCAATGTAAAAGGCCCATTAAATGTAACCAAGGCGTTTTTTCGAAGAATGAAACGCCAAAAGCAGTTCAAACCCATAACAGCCAAAGTCATAAACATCGCTTCTGTTGCAGGAACACCAAATGGCACAAATCCCATGCTTGGCATTTATAGCGCAAGTAAGGCAGCGTTAATCGCATTTACGCGGCTTTGGGCCCTTGAATTAGGTCCCAGTAACATAACTGTAAACGCTATAAGTCCTGGAGTATTCCTAACGCCTATATATAACAACGATCCCAAATTAATTCGTCAATTTCTCGAAACAAGAAAAATTAAGATACCAATTGACAGGATAGGTGAAGCAAAATGGGTAGCTGACTTGGCATTATTTTTAGCATCTCCTACAGCAGATTATATTACCGGACAAAACCTGGTTGTTGATGGAGGAATGTCAATTTCGATTAGCAAACTGTAAATCAATGATCTCACTAATAATCCAAGAATTTTTATAAAATTTCTATTTTTTATTGTTTTTGATTGATTTATTCATTATAAAAGGATTATAGCACCGAACTTAAACACCGATTAGTGAAAAATTTAAGTTTTTTGAGAATTCCTAGGTTACAGTTTTCATATTCTCAATATTTGAGCAAAGGATAAAAAAAGAAAGAAAAGTAAATAATGCTATTATAAAGAGCGAATAAACAAATTGCTCTTATAATAAACACCAATTTATGGTACGCTACCTACTTCACCAGGCATTTTAATCACTCCTTTAAATATTAAAAAATAATGAACATATTTTTCTCTTTTATAAATCATATACTTTTTCCCGTTTTTTCTTTACTTATTAATGTTGATTCAAATTGATTATTTAAACTACGAAAATGTAGTAGGAGATTTTTAAATAAATAAAGTTGTATAAAAACAATTTAAAAAACTTAGATTTTTATTATTTTAATAAAATTGTATGTTAGTAGGTAGTGGATATGATAGGGAAATTATAATCTTATTTTTGGCTAAAGCGGCTGATCTAGTTTTAGCTGACATTAATATAAATAATAAGATTAAAATTTTGAATTTTAAGTGAGTAATTTTATAACAAGTCAGAAGGTAAGATCGGATTAATCAAAAGATTTCGAAAATCTTTAACTGAAGGGAATTCCCCATATTTTTTTTTTATGATATTCATTCCGAGGTTATATGTAAAAGCATTTTTTGAGTACACTGGATCATTGAGTCTTTTTATTTGATTTCTTAGGTCATCTTCACCAAAAATCTCAAAATTTTTACCGTAGCTAATCAATTCCTCATCAGTGTAATGATCAATAAGAGCGTGATAAGCAAAATTATACCAAAAAAGGTTAAGTTTATTTCTTACTCTATTTTGTGCAATCATGGTTTCTAAGGAATCTTCTTTTGATGCATCTGGACAAAACTCGTTTAACCCAATTTCTGCTTGATCTCGATAAGAAAAAAGCACATTTAGAGCAAGATCTGCTATACCTTCACTAATCAATAGTTTAGGAGAATTCAGTAGTAAAATTGAGTGTTCAAATTGATTTAACTCACGATACAACATACCTTCTTTAACAGAAAATTCCGTATGATGTCCCGGATATCCTTCGTGAGCAGAATACATCAGTAAAACAGTCCAGTACATATCAAATTTCGGATTAACTTCTATTCGACTATTATACTTACCTAAATACCATTCGTAACATGCCCATTTTATATTATTATTATTTTTTTCTTGTGCTAAATCTAATAGAATTTGCTCATTCTCAGGTAAGAGATTTATAAACAACTCCTTTGTTCGTTTCTCCGTGATTTCAAGTGCTCTTTTAAAAAATTTGAAAACATTTTCCTCGGGTACTCTGCGTTTTATCCTTAATTTTTCGATTCGTTCTTCTAAACTTCCAGGACCGCAGTATGCTTCGTCATACTCCTTTTTAAAATTTTTCAGTTCTGATTCATTGGCAGGCTGTAAAGCAACATCATACAGTTTTAAAAATTGATCTTCTATTGAAATTTCGATTCCATTAAGTAATTCTATTAAAGTCCTCATTGCCGTTAACATTTTTTCTAAGTATTGTTCACGTTTAATGTCATAACCTTGTAAGCCCAGTTTGTTTAATAATATGTCAGAATCAATCAATAGTTTGCTTGGCGAGGTTATATGTTCATTATCGATAATTTGACGAAGTTTTTCTGGACCGTAATAAAAATCAACATACCCCTTGATATGTTTATTGATTCGGAGCGCAAGAAGTAAAAAATCTTCACCAAACTTGGATAATTTTTTCATTTTTTAACCAAATAAGTAAATTTCGTTTTAAAGAAGTTGATCATTTACAAGTATTTCCAATTGTTTTTAATGTTTTTTTATAAAAATTATAATTTTATTAATAACTGAATCAGTTATGGTTCATATTTATAAGAACTAAGCAAAAAACTTAATTTTTAAATCTATAACTATTAAATCTGACTTAGGAGAAAACGGTTTAACAATTTTGGAGTTCAAAATTTCTTCGATGTGCCATCCTCTATCTTTTAAATTAGTATTTAAATTTTCAATTCCTTTTTTGATTGGATTTGGTTTTTCGGAAAATTGATAGAAATGTAGTATTCCGGTTGGCATTTTCATCAAAAAACATGCAACTTCAAGAAAATTAATAGATTGTTCTGGTAAATTCATTATGATTCTGTCAATTTTGTGTTTTAAATTATTTCCTAATTTGTTATCTGGATTTAAAAGCTCATATACATCCATGTTATGAGCGATTACCTCTCCTTTCATTTTGTTCATTTCAATATTTTCAATGAGGTATTTGTATGCAGATGGGTTGATGTCGAAGGCATAAATTTTTACTTCATTTTTTTTTGCAATTTGAATCGAGAATGGACCAACTCCCGAAAACATATCAACAACTTTTTCTTGTTTATTGAAACTACTTGAACTTATACGCTTTCTTTCAAATACTAACCGGGGGGTGAAATAAGCTTTTTTTACATCTAATTTAAAGAAGCATTCGTTTTCTTTATGGATCGTTTCTGGGTTATCATCACCAGAGATAACTTTTAACTCTTTTAGTCTATATTTGCCTTTAACTTTGCTCTTTTTCTCGTAAACCGTTTCCACTGATCTATTAACGCTTACCAGTGCTTCAGCTACTTTTTTCTTATAATATGAGACATTTTTATCGTCAATTGTATTTATTTGGTCGAATTCAATAATGGCAATCTTTCCAATAATATCGTAAGATTTTGGAACTAATTCTAAAATATTTTCGGGTAGTTCTTCTTCGAGAGCTTCTTCAATAGAGCGATATTTGTAATTAACCTCAACATTTCCCTTAGCATTAACTATGTCAAAATTTAACTTATTTGAAATCCCCCCAATTAGCTCCTTTACTTTTTCCTTGTCATTGATTAGGGGGAAAAGCACAAATTCGCCCTCATGTTTAACTTTTATTCTTCTATCGAGGAAGGGTTCATTTGATAATTTTGTTTTGAGGAATTTGAGGAATTTTTCAGCAGAATCTTGTTTTATTTTTACAAATTGCGTCTGTTCCTTGTTTCTTTTACCCATTTGCATCATTAACTTCAAAAATAATTGAAAATTGTTCTTTGGAATTGGTTAACATCTTAATTAGATTTCTGTTTAGTTCGCTTGAGGATTTAGAACATTTTATTAAAATCGTTCTGTCGCATACAAAATCACTTTTTCGAAAAACTATGTCTTTTTTGTTTAGCAAAGTTAAATATCTATTGCCATATCCATAAAATGAATCAGCAAGATCTCCCGCTTTTATAATCACATTGATTTTTTCTCCGTCTGTGATTTTTTTCTTTAGGAGCGGATTTAGATCGTAACAAGCTTTTGATGCCTCTATTCCTAATATGCACGTTCCATTTTTCGTGAGATGAGTATCCTTAGTCAGTTCAATAGTCGTGGTATGGGTGCATCGAATTAGATTATGGCCTTTTGCGGTAATAGTTTCTAATATAGTCATTTCCTATTTTTCCTTAAAAAAATGTAATATCTCTTTAATTTGGTTAAATGTAGAAAAATTTGAATTAAAAACACTCTTTAAAATAATAATTAATCTATGAAAGGGATGATTTTCTGGAAATTGCCTAGTCTCTCCAAATTGGTTTAGATAGAAATCAGGAATTAGAAGTCCGCATTTTTCATAAGTAGTCGAAAATTTATCTAAAAACTTTTTAGCTGTTTCAATAGAATTTTGATAGTTTAGATTATTTGTACCATAAGTAGAACTTGTTTCGTATTGTCCCATTGGAAAGGAATCAATTAGCTCGTATGGAATAATGCCGTAAATAATAGAGTAAAACGCTAAATGAATCTGTTCTCTTTTGATTAAATCGTTGTTAATTATTTCACTTAACCATTTATTAATCGTAGGGGAATTTTTACCCTTAACATCTAATTCAGGTAAAACGATAAAATATTGAGCGTCTTTAGGCGGACGATAATTATTTAATAATTTCTGTTCGTATCGATAAATTAAAGGCCTATCTACGCTCTCTTTAGATGAGTAAAGTCTTCCATGGTTTTTATAAATTTTCTCATAAACTTCGAAGAGGGGTTTATTTTTTTTAATTAAGCTTGCTGCTTTCACTAAATTAGGATGACTGCGAATTCTTTGTTCTACTAGTTCCCATAAATTCCCTTCTCTAATCGCTTGTCTAATAGTTTTCAATTCTGAGAACGATAAGTATAAATTGTGCTTAGCAATTAATTGGATTCTCAAATCATCTTCAAACTTCATAAGTTCAGGGGGTGTATATTTTACACAGATTGGGCAATGGCAAGGGAATTCTTTTAGTTCCTCAAGTTTCCTAGTGCCTGTGGATAAGGTAAAATAGCGATTTTCCTTAGCAAACAAAATATACGCAGCCGAATCCATTAAATCACAACCGCATGCTACAGCTAATGAAAAATATTGTGGTAATCCTAGCCCAAACATGTGAACTGGCTTGTTAGGAATAATGTGTTGCTTTACAGTTAATAATATTTGTGTTGTAAGGTCAAATCTATAATTTAAAAGTGCTTTTACAATTCCTCCTATTGCGTAGATATCAAAATCTAATTTGCTCATTTCAATTGTGCTTTCTTTTAACAAATCAAAATGGGTTCCTCCGTGCAACGGTCCAATCCAATAACATTCTGGCCGAGATCTCCGTGAAATATTATCTTTTGCCCTCTCAATTGTTGTGTTAACTTTTTCCTTTGCGATTTCGTAACTATCTTCTAATTGTACTGGAATATCTAAGATCACAGGGAAGTCCGAGCCGATATCTTCTTGAAATCTTTCTATGGTAGTAGGATCAAGATTAAAAGAGTTTTTATTATACATATATTGTTGAAACGCTCCACTATCTGTTGCAATTATCCCATCGTAATTTAGATACTCGTGGAGTCCTTTCTGGAGAACTTGAGCTCTTAATTTTTCATTTTTATAAATAATATATGCGTTGGTAAAAAGGCATTGTGCTCCGAATGTTTTTAGATCTTGTGGTGCGATAATATTTCTGGAGGGATGCACTACTGGAAATAGATTTGGAGTAATCATCTCTTTACCGTTCAAGCTGATTCGTCCTAACCTTGCTAATGCATCAACATTTTCTATTTCAAACTTCATATTATTCCTCTTTTAATCCAGATTTACTAATCAAAAAACTGCTCCAAACGATCCTCTTGAGATAATTTTTCTAACCAATCTATTTTTCCAATTATAAATTCATTCACATCTACTTTCCCTGTAAGAATTTTTGTTATTGTCTTGGTAATTACATCAACATTATTATTTGTAGTATCGATTTCCAGTATAGGTTTGTTCAATTGTTTATTCAAGAAAAAATTTGCAGAGTTTCCTAAAATTTCAGATTGGACATTTTCTCTAATTTTTTCTAATTTATAACCCCTTTCCTTTAACCTGACATATAATTCATCCGGATCACATCTTAAAATTATAATAAAATCGATATATTGCCCGGGTACAATGTCAGAAAAATGGCTCTCGATAATTAGAATTTCTAGATCTAGTTTATTATAACGTTCTATTAACTTAATTATGTAGCGAATCAATTTTTTTTCATTGATCACCGAAGTTTCTCTTTCCACGTCATAATTTATGATTAATTTCTCTGAAATTGCTAATTCGTTTAAGCTAATTACTTTAGCTTTGAAGTTGTTTAATAGATTTTGTGAAACTGTTGTCTTTCCGGTTCCAGGAGTTCCAGAAACGATTAAAATTTTCATATTTAAATAATTAGAATCATCGGTAAAATATAAAAATAGCAATCTAAGAAAGAAAAAAACCTAAGTTGAACATTATTTGAAGAAAATTATATAAGAAAAACTTTAATTTATGATATAATTTAATGGGAAAGGGGGGCTTCGAACCCCCGACCTCACGGTTATCAGCCGTGCGCTATACCAGGCTAAGCCACTCTCCCGGGAAAAAAACTTATAACTTCAACGATTTCCACATATATTTTGAAAATAAGTTTTTAATATCTCATTAAATATTATTTATTTAAAAAATTTTTGTGTTGTTAAGCCTTAAATTTTAATAGAATGAAGAGAATATTTTTTTATAGGATAGTTAAAAAGTGAGCCAATTGCCTAAAATATTAAATTATTCAATTATTGGTTTAGAAGATTATCTTATCAGTTTTGAAAATTATTGTTCTCCATGCGAAATTCAAAAATTTTGTATATTCGGAAGGGCTGAGCCTTTTACGGTAGCGATTAATTGTAGCGATTTAAATAAGGCAAAAGAAAAGATTAAATTTGATCAGCTCCAAAAATTGCAAAAAAAAGAAGATGTCTCTGTGACGTATGAAGAATTAGTTAAAAAAGTTAAAATAAACGTTCAAAATATATTTAGCCAGATATGGAAAGATAAAGTTAAAGCACGAAAAGAAGAAATAAGATGTTTAAATTCTAAAAAAGTAGATTCAATGCTGGTTTCTCAGCAGGGACAAGACTGGTGGCAAAATTTTAACACTACCATAAAAGTTATAAACCGTGAATGCGAAAAAATACTTTGACTCTTATTTACACTTTTAAAAGATCATTATGCGGTAAGGGCGGTTTAAAAGCTAAAAGATGAGTTTAAAAAGGGGTAGTTTTTTATCAATATTTTTTAATAAAGATTAGACGATTACAACATATACACCATTTATGTTTTAGGAAATCTCGAACGCTCTATAGTTTTGATCAAAAGATTTAAATATCCAAGTTACATATAGTTATTTTGCATTCAAGTACTAAATCGATTTTCAGTCACACGAATAAAGATTTATTGAATAATAATAAGATTTTTAGTTAGTTTTCACGGGAAATAATTTAGTTTGTGATTTTCAAGTTTAAAAAAGAGGTTTTTTAAGTGGTAATAAAATCAGAAGTTAGTAACATATCAAATTCATGTCCAGAATGTAAAGGTAAAACAATCTCAATTCATGAAAAAGGAGAAATTGTATGTCGTCAATGTGGTTTGGTTATAAGTGAAAGGATATTAGATATATCCCATAGTGGTAAACGAGCTTTCACAAAACAAGAGAAAGATAGAAGAGAGAGAACGGGATCTCCTATTTCAATTCTATTACCTGATATGGGGTTAAGTACTATTATTGACAAAAAAAATATAAGAAGTCCTGATTTAAAAAGAGCTGCAAAATGGAATTCTCGTATGACATGGGATAAAAGAAACATGTTAATTGCTACTACTGAACTAAAAAGAATTGCAAGCAATTTAAACTTACCCACTCATATAAAAAAAGCAGCGATTAAATTGTATATTGAAGCATTTAAGAAAAAATTACTCCGCGGTAGATCAATCAACGGTATGGTCGCTGCTTGCTTGTACTTTGCTTGTAGAGAACGCAAAATCCCTAGAACACTTCAAGAAATATTAGACCAAACATCAGTTAATGCAAAAAATGTTAGGAGGTGTTATAGAACTATAATTAGAGAATTAAATTTAAAAGCACCCTCCACTAACCCTATTTCTCTCATACCCAGATTTGTGGCAGAACTAGGATTAGATGCTGAAACTGAACAAATTACGATCAAGATTTTACAATCTTTTATCTCAAAATATTCAACAAGTGGTAAAGATCCAAAGGGATTATGCGCAGGAGCATTATATTTAGTATGTAAAAAGAGAGACAAGAAGATTTCTCAAAAAGATATAGCAAATGTAGTAGGAGTAACAGAAGTTACTTTACGTTCTAGATACAAAGAATTGATTGATAAATTAAATATTGAAATATAATTTTTTTTTTAATTTTCTTTTTGTAAAAGTAGTTTAATAAAGTCAGGAAGCGTTAAGAGATAACTTTGTGCATTGGGGAGTTGTTCTTTAATTTTCATGAAGAGTTGAGAATAATGTTCTGCTCGATCTTTTTGTTTTAATACTTCATTTCTCGATTGCTCCCTTATTGGCTCAACCGGAATTCCCCGCAATACTGATCTAGCGGGAATTGTTAAACCTGGAGGTATTTGACTATTTTTTATAATGATAGAACCTTCCCCAATTGAACTTTCTTCATAAATAAGACTCCCCTCCATAATTTGTATGTAATCTTCCATGAAACACCCTAATATCGTTACGCCCGATTCAATTATGCAATAACGCCCAATATTAATTGAACTTTTTTGAGATCTCGTAAACATCATCACACCGTTAAAAACGGTAGTATACTCCCCGATATTAATTTTTGAGTTTTCAGCTCGAATTATAGAGCCGGGCCAAATAATTGCATTGTCTTTTACAGTAACATCGCCAATTAAAGTTGCTAGTGGAGATACATAACAATTATCACTAATATTAGGGCTTCTTCCATTATATTCAAGTATTACCATTGATCTTCAACTATGTTTTTATTATTTAAACTGAAAAAAAGGTAAAATTCAAACCATTTAAATTTATTTAAATTCTCGAGGTAAATAATCTCTTTTCATAATAATGAAATTCTACAACATCATAAATTCTTGATTCGTTAGAATCAAGTTAATTAAAAACATTTATAGGGTTTCTTGACTCGAAGAAATAAAATTCATCATGAGGAAACTCTAAACTCAGAATATTATGCATTTTTTTCAAAGCTATAGTGTTACAGCTATAGAGAGATATTCCTATTAAATTTAAACGAGATTCTTTAGCGTAACTTGCGCTTCGATGATCAAAATAACCAGAAATATAACAATCACAATCATATTTTAATGCCTTTCGAAGATAATTTCTATTTAATTTATCACTCCCTACAATACAAATTTTCTTAACTTCTGAATTTAATTCACCTACGAATAAAACATCTTCAACTTCTAGATTAGACTTAGTTCTTCTAAGTAAATTATCCAAAGTCATAATTTTGTTGTTCTCTGTATAATAATTTGGGACACAAATTCTACCTAACGGAATAGAATCGCCCCTATTGTTTTTTACATTAAATGTTTGATCCAATTTTAAATAGAGTGATTCCATAATAGTATCCGAAACACCTCCCTCAGCGGCTATAAATGTTGAGTTTAAAATAAAAATCAACAAGGGATATCTAGATAATAAATTTAATTTGTTTATCAATAATTGATTAAAGTGAGTGATAGGGTTATTATTAAAGTTGTTGAGAGATATAATGAGGTTTATTTTATTCTTTATTGCATAATGAATTGATTCCAAGCTTAAATCAACTGTAAACAATATTTTTTTAATATATTTCTTACTGTTGATTTGCCCGTAATATAATCCGTAATATTCAGAATCAATCCTATAATTTTTAGGAGATAATTTGTTTTCAATAATTAATTCAATCTCATCAAAAAACATTCAAATCACAACCCACTTTGTAATCTTTGAGATTAAAATAAACCAAAAAAATTAAAAGGCTGTGAAGGTTTTTTAAAGTTTATAATTTTTAATCATTATTAATATAATTATGGTGTGTGAGGTAAGTTATAGTTGAGTAACGATGATTGCATATTTTGTAAAATAATCGTAAAAGAAATTCCTTCAAAAATTTTGTATGAAAATGATGATACGATCGCATTTCTAGATATTTTCCCAATATCTCAGGGGCATACTATTGTAATTCCTAAGAAGCACTTTACTAATCTAAAAACCATCCCGATAAATGTATTATGTGATGTTATGGAGACTGTCAAAATTGTGTCTAATTTGATTTATAAAAATTTGGATATTGATGGCTACAACATATTGCAAAATAACTATAAGGCAGCTGGCCAAGTAATTAATCATTTTCATATTCATATAATTCCTAGGAGTGGTGCTGATGGAAAATTCAAATTATTAATCCCTAGAGAACAAGTAACAGAAGAAGAACTTAATTTAACATTAAAAATTATTAGCGATTCATAAATTTAGCTTTCTAGTTTAGTTTAAAAGGCTATTTTTGCAATGTAATGTAAATAAGGTTCTTTTTAGTATGAAAAAGAAGAAATTCATTAAACAAAAAAAGAGAATCATCCTAAGTAGAATAAAAGATTTCTTCTCAGACGAGTATGGTGGCAATCTAATAGAATATGCTCTATTAATTGGATTAGCTTTATTTATTTTCTTTATAATTGTTGGAGTTATGACATCTTTGCTAGATTGGCCTTTAGATTTGGCAAATAATTTTTGGGAAGACTTTGGTGCGATACTTAAAAACTGATTTCTTTAAATCATAAAATTTATGTTATTAAATTGTGCAAACTAAAGAAGATTAGATAGACTTTATTCCAGATCTTTTATAACAAGGTTTTCTATGATTTTAATATTATATTTTTCCGTCCATATATGAATATTCTCCATAACTAACTTTTTATCAACTTGAAGAAAATTAATAAAATCAGCAAAAGGGATTTTATCAGCGCCTTTAAATAAATTCTTTATTCTTTCGTTAATTATTGCGTCATCAGGGGGGAATAATTCTCTTTTTTTTGCTTTCATTTTTTCTATAATATCGTCAAATCTACCGTAATCAAAAAAGTGATCCACAATTCTGCTAATCACCGAAGCAGGAGTACTTCCAAAAACTCCTACTAATTCTTTAACTTCATTCATACTTATTCGACTTAAAGTTACTGTTGTTCGTGTAGTTTCAGTCATTTTAAAGTTGGTTTAGCTTTGTTTCATAAATATAAAATATTTTTGTCGTTTTTAAGTTTATGTTAATTGATGATAATAATGCATAAATAAGCATCTTTATATAAAACTCGGTACTATAATATATTATAACAATAGGCACTGTCGTATGTGTTAAAATGTCGAAAAATTGTCGAATAAAGAAAATGAATAAAGTAAAAAAAAATAAAAAATGGAGGAATAAATTATGGTAAATACCGTTATAAACAACAGCGATTTTAATTCAAAAGAGTATTTAACTCCAATTCAGAGTAATTTGATTAATAAATTACGAAATTTTGGGCCAACTACGCGTAAAGATTTAGTTAAAATACTAAATAGTCCCAGAACCACTATTTACGATAATCTTTTAAAACTACAAAAAAGGAAACTTATCGAAAAGTTTACAAGAAACAATGGAATGCGAGGTAGACCCTTAGTTTTTTGGAAAGTAAAGGAGTAAATATCTTTTTGTTTTCTTTTTATAAACGACATTAATTATTTAATAAAAGGCTATAACTCCTATATTTCCACTGCAAAAATAGAAACTTAACAATAAGAAAAAAAAATTGTATACTATAACTAAACAAGCCCCAGCTTTAAATTATTTATTAATATTTAAATTCTATTATTAATATTTTAATTTTAATTTAATTTCTCCTGAGTTATTAACAATTTCCAATGGAAAAATAGGAGTAAATAGCTTTAGAGAATATTAAAATTCCAATTTTTTTATTTAGGAATGTAGTAATATTCGTTGATTCTTTTTTGATAAGTATCTTTACTACTTCCTATCTTATTAACTCGAGGTCTTTTAGTTTCTTTTTCTCTCCTAAATGTGATTCCCATCATTTTCAAAAATAAGTTAAACCCATCCCTCAAATTTAAAGGAGCTAGTGCTCTTCCTTCTACGCCTGGAATTCCTTCAAATACTAAGATCGAGTCTGCTATAAAATCTTGAGTGATAATATCGTGCTCTACAACGAACGCTGATTTTTTTAATTCTTCTATTGATTTTCGTAATAACTGCGCAACAGTTAATCTCATTTCTATATCTAAAAAAGCAGATGGTTCATCCAATAAATAAATATCGGCTTCAGTAGATAGGCAATCGGCGATTGTTACCCGCTGTAATTCACCACCACTTAGTTCAGACATCTTTCTATCTTTAATATTGTCGAGTTTAAGGCTGTTAATTAATCGTTTTTTATACGGCTGGCTAAGATAAGGAGCCAATTTAATTTTAGTTAATATATCAGAAACTAATTTAGATTCATCGATTTTAATATACTGAGGTTTTAAAGAAATTTTTAGATTTTTTTCCTTAACATCATTAATCTTATTATCAGATACGATTTTATTAGCAATTAAATTTATAAATGTTGACTTTCCAATTCCATTAGGCCCTAAAATTCCTAGAATCTCGCCGGCATGGACTTCACTCCCCGTTACTGTTAAGTGAAAGTCTCCAAGAGTTTTTTCTAAATTTTCATAAGAAAAAATACTTGCGCCTGTATCAAACAAAGAATCAATTGGGGGTCTTTCGTGAAATTTAATTGGTTCATCCCTAATTCTTACATTTTCATCTTTAATATATCCGTTCAAATAGATGTTAATTCCTACTCTTACACCTTGCGGATGGGAAATAATGCCATACGCTCCAGGAACTCCATAAAATAAGGAAATATAGTCACTTAAATAATCTAATATCGCTAAATCATGCTCTACAACTACTACAGTTTTGTTGTTGTCAGAAAGGCTTCTGATCAATTTAGCCATATTTATTCTTTCACTAACATCTAGATAAGAACTAGGCTCGTCAATAAGATATACATCAGCATCTTTCAAGTAAGCAGCAGCAATTGCTACCCTTTGAACCTCTCCTCCAGAAAGAACTGATAGTTTTCTATCAAGAATCCCATTGAGGTTTAAATCTTGAACGATATTATCTAAAAGATCATTTACATCATTTTTTTTAAGGAGATCATAGACTTTACCAACCACATGTTTAGGAATAAGGTTAATATTTTGCGGTTTAAGAACAACTTTTAATTTTTGATTAAATAAGTCTAAGAAATATTGTTGTAGTTCTGAACCTTTAAAAAAATTAACTACGGCATCATTATTTGGAATATCTTCATTAAATTTGCCCAAATTCATCTTCAGATCTCCTGAAAGAATTGATAACATCGTACTTTTTCCAATTCCATTTTGACCAATTAGTCCTAAAACTTTTCCTTTCTTAGGAATTGCCATTCGAAATAAAGAGAATTGATCTGGACCATATCGATAAGTTATCTGATTTTTCAAGGGATCTGGTAAGTTAATAATGCTTATCGCATTGAATGGACATTTTTTTATACAGATACCACATCCAGTGCATAGACTTTCAGTAATTTCAACATACTTTCCACTAGGGTTTAATACTATTGTTTCATCTCCTGTTCTTACCTTAGGACAGTATTTAATACATGGTTTTTCACCAAATGGACTACATTTATCAGGCTTGCAGCGATCTTTATTAAGTACGGCGATTCTCAAGACTATTTCACAACTATTAAAAATGAAAAATGATAAATAATTTTTATGCTTTACTCAGTTAAGGTTTTGTTGAGTAGTGAAAATAATTGATAAATAAAGTGTCCACTCACTGGCTAGAAGAGACAGTGGAAGAAATATCTAAAAGAAATTTAACAGAATTTACTTTTTCCACCGGTAAAACACCCTCAGGACACGTGCACATAGGAATTTTAAGAGAGATAATCATTTGCGATGCTTTAAGGAGAATTTTTGAGAAAAGAGGAGCTAAAGTCTCTTTTTATTTATTCATGGACGACTTTGATGCTGCTAAAAGATTTCCAGATTACATAGATAAAAAATATCAAGAGAATTATTTAGGTAAGCCATTTGCACTTATACCCTGTCCCTTCGAAGATTGTGGATGTGAAAGCTACGCTCGTCATTTTGGAAATGAATTAATTTCAACATTCGAATACTTTGGGATAAAAAATAAAATAATCTGGACATATGATTTGTATCAAAAAAGAGAAATGCAAGAAAAAATAAGAATTGCTCTTGAGAATACTGATAAAATTAAAGAAATATTAAAAAAATATATATTTCCAACACTGGATAACGATCGAAAACAGTTATTTATTGATATGCAAAAAACTTTGATACCTGCCATGGTTATCTGTGATGAATGCAATAAAATTCAGTATAAAGCCACGGACGGAACCATTCAGCCAAATAGAATTATCAAGTATCTAAAAGAAGAACGAGAAGTGTTGTACGAATGCCCTGGATGCGGTTATAAAGGAAGAAATTCTATTTATAGTGGTAAATTAAAACTTAATTGGAGAGTCGATTGGCCTGCAAAATGGGCTTTATTTAAAGCAACGTGTGAACCTGCTGGTAAAGATCATAGCGTAAAAGGAGGAGCATATGACACGGGGATAGAAATTTGTCAAAAAGTTTATGATTATGAAGGTCCAATTAAACTTCCCTATGAATGGTTAAGATTAGGAAATAAAGATATGAAGACATCTAAAGGTATTGTTTTTACTCCTAAACAATACATGGAATTAGCCGATCCAGAAATTTACCGAATGTTGATATTGAGAACAAATCCAATGAAACACATTTCTCTGAGGATGGAAGAAATTCCTCAATATCAGGACTACTACGAAAAAATGGAAAATATTTTTTATGGGGTAGAGGAACCTGAATCCATGGAAGAATACGATTTTTACAAATATCTATATCCTTTGACCAAGGTTATTAATGTTCCAGAGATTAAACCAATCAGAATTCCTTTAAAACTATTAACTTTCCTTTCTCAAATGCAGAATATTTTGAGTTTAGATAAATTATACGAAAAAGTAATTTCAACTTTAAGAGTTAATAATAACGAAAAAACGATTTCAATAGATGAGTTTAAAGTTTTATTAAAAAGAACAGAAAAATGGATTAAAGAAATCAAAAATGAATTAACTAAAACAACGGATCACAAAATAAAAAGAAATATTCAGAACAAAATCGAAATCTTTACAATTCCTAAAACAATTGACAAAAAACTCATCGATAATTTATCCGATGATCAAATTAACGGCTTAAAAAAATTCCGAGAATATTTAGCTGAAAACGACGATCTCGATGCCGATTCAATACAAAATAAAATATTTACTATAGCCAAAAAGGAATTAGAAATGCCCCCTAGAAAATTATTTGAAGCTTTTTATCTCGTCCTTTTAGGTTTGAAATCTGGGCCAAGATTAGGACCTTTTATTCAAATGTTAGACAAAACATGGTTGATGGATAGACTAAACCAATTATTATAATAACTAGTTAGAAAGAATTCTTCAATCAGATTCTTCTTTCTTCTTTTTAAACTTGTACCATTTCTTTCTCTTTTTTTTATCTTGTAGAATAGCATAGCATTCAGAACAATAAGTGATACCCTCTT
>JAHLWV010000250.1 GCA_019057735.1 Promethearchaeota archaeon
ATCCATTAGGAACTTGGTGCAATCCGGGTGATCCATATCTTTCTTACCAGAGCCCTTGGGGTAATCTGATCCCTGCGTATACAGGGATGATGAAAAGTATTTCTTATGGATTATTTTCTCGGGGATTTAGAGAAGAAGTAGTACCAGGTTACGGGTTTACGGGGGATGCAATTCAAGGTGGTGGTTTTTATTCTTCGGGTCCTTTAAAAGGGGAAAGATGGTCTCTTTCGACATTCGAGATCAGTGGTCAAGGTTTAGGAGCTAGCGCTGTAAGAGATGGGCTAAACTGGGGATATGCGATGTGGAATCCAGAAGCGGATCTTGGAGATGTTGAAACTTGGGAATTATTTCAAGGAGGCATTCCTTATTTAGCGAGGAGAGTAAAGCCTAATAGTCCAGGCCACGGGAAATATAGAGGAGGCGCAAATTACGAGGGAATAGCCATGATAGCGTATTCAAGAGAAGTAGATTTTTTTGGTGCTAAAGAAGGTTTATGTTTTCATGGAAGTGGTGGGATGCATGGTGGTTATCCTCATGGTACGGGTTATCGACTTTACGCGAAAAACACAAATATGAAAGAGATCATTCAACAGCAAGCGGATTATCCGTTAGGAGACCCAGACCCTAGTAATGGACAATTTGAGAAATATTTAAACGCAGACATAACAAGAAAACCTTATTGTACGATATACCCAATAATTTTAGAGAATTACGACCTTGTCCATTTCGCTATGAGTGGAGGCCCAGGATATGGAGACCCATTAGAAAGGAAGATAGAACGAGTAAAACAAGATTTAAACGATGGAATATATACCAAAGATATAGTTTACAACGTGTATGGCGTCGTAGCGGAATACGACGAAGCGAAAGAGGAATGGTTAGTGGACGAGAGTGCTACAAAAGCACGTCAAGAAGAGCTAAAAAATGAAAGGAAGGAAAAATCTCTACCGTTCGAAGAATATTGGGAGATAGAGAGAAAAAAGATAACTGAAAAAAAACTGGGTGAAGCAGCAACTAGAATGTATTCAGAAAGTATTGCATTATCTACTAACTGGGGTCGAGAATTCAAGGAGTTTTGGAAACTTCCGGATGATTTTCAAATGGAGGTGAAATAAATGGTAAACGAAGATAAAAAGACATTAGCAAGAATGATTAACGGAGATTTAACGTGGAACGAACTTAAACCTATAATTAGCGGTAGAAAAGATCCAAATAGGTTCGATGCGATTTTAGAGATATTGCAAGAGAAAGTACTTTGGGCAGAAAAAATTTTACTTCCACTTCACGAGCATCTCTACATTATCTCAAAGGACGGAAATAGGATCGTCAAATGCGACTGTGGCTTTGAATTTGGAGATTATCGAGAAAACTGGAAAACCAAGTGTAGGGTACGAGTAAGAGATACATATGAAGCATTAGAAGAACTGTATCCAAAGTATATGACGAGCGATCCTGAGTGGGAGGAACTTAGAGAGTACTTTTGCCCAGGTTGCTTAGTGCTACTTGATACAGAATCGGTACCACCAGGATATCCAACCATATTCAATTTCCTGCCAGATATAGACGCGTTTTACGAAAAATGGTTAGGTAGAAAAGCTCCAGATAAATAAAAGTAAAATTATAACAATTTTTTTTTCTTATTTTTCTTAATTTTTTAATTCTCAGTAGTATGTATCTGGAATTGAATTAACTTTTAGAAAGAGTATTTCAATTAATTTTTTTGATGAGGGATTTATACGCGCATCTTTAACGATATGATTTATTTCATCTACAGTTTTATCACCAAGAAGTAATTTTAATAACATTGCACTTGGTATTCTAACATCGCATTTCTCGGCATCAGGGTAACCGCTCTCGCTCTTGATAGCTTCAATTTTGCCGTTATTAAATATCAACTCGATTGATTGTTTATAGTCGCTGAAGATTACCGTTTTGGATAAATTATTAAATTTTGATTTTTCAATTCTATTTTCAAGTACAACCTTGATCGATTCAAAAAACCGCTTTAGATCAGGTACTTTTATCTGCCAACCATAATTTGATTGTAATTTTCCTCCTATAGAAAGAATATATTTCCCAAATTCAGAAAATTCGGCGACATTCAGATTTAAATCCTGTTCCTTTTTAGGATACTCATTTATATGTTGCAAGAGTTTTATCATCTGAGGAGGGGATAATTGTGGAGTAATGATCGTATATACTTCATTGTCGAAAGACTTGCCAAATAAGAAATATCCTTCTGGTTTTCCGTTTTCTTCGATAATATATGCCAATAATTTGTTATCATTGAAGGAATCGTTCATAAATTTGAAGTAAAAGCTCTCTGTATCAAATACATTAGAGATTAAAAAGTTATTACTGTTTGAATTATATTGTTTTTCGATATAACCTATTTCTTTACGCGAAGCCTTCCTAATATCTAGGTGACTTAACTCCATAGGTGGAATTTGATTTGGCGAAATAGAAAATCTTTCGTCTAAAGATAATACAAATTCATACCCAAATCGTCTATAATAGTAAGGAATTCCCCTGAGACAGGATAAAAGATAGCCCCTCTCCATCATAACTCGTTCGTAGAATTCATTCAATTTACCAATTAATCCCTTTCCACGATGTTCTTTTAAAGTACCTACAAAACCCATCTCACAAACGAGTAAAACCATTCCTTCAAACTTCCATTCAAGCGGCATTAGTGTTAGCAAAGATATAATTTGACCTGTACTATTATCTTCAATATAAAACCATAGTATATCTTTCTTTTTAGGATGTTCTTTATATATTCTTTCAATGTATTCTTTAATCTCTTCTCCGTGAACTGCAACATTAAGCTCTAGAATTTTAATAAAATCTTCATTGCTGTCATTAGATATCCGTAAAGAAAATTGCTCATCAAGTTTAGTAAAAAATCCTTTTTCAATCATTACATTCTATTAAATCTATGAGGATATTTCAATATTTTTACATTTTTTCTAATACTAACGGAATTCTATTAGAGAAGTAGATTTCAATTATCATTTATGCTTTTTTGAAGATACCAATCTTTTAAACTCTCGAATTCAAATCTACTAACAAGTGGAGGATCGCCTTTAACCTCGAGTTTTCTTTTTTCAAAAGCATCATAACATATTTCTGGATTTTCGAAACTCGTTTTAAAATCATCTTAAAATTTAATTCTATAATTTTACTTTAAATTTTATAGATTCTAAATAGTATAAATAAAAGCTGGATAAGTAAATATAAAAGTCGGAATAATTATTTAGATAGTGAGATAATATGACTTCTAATCTTAAGGAAGAAATTATAGAACTGATAAAAAAGTTGCCAGAAAATGCTACAATTGATGACATTATGTATCATCTTTATATTAAAAAAAAAATTATCGCTGGCATTGAAGAAATTGAGCAAGGTAGAGTAGTCCCTCATGAACAAGTCATGGAAAATGCTAAAAAGAGATTGGAAAAATGGCTGAAATAGAATGGTCATCAAAAGCAGAAAATGATTTGAATGAGATTATCGATTATATTGCTCAAGACTCACTTGAATATGCTCTTTCGTTTTATGAACAAGTACGTGAGAAAGTTGAAAATTTAATTAAGTTTCCGAGAATAGGAAGAATAGTGCCCGAGCTCGATGAGCCTAACATCCGAGAATTAATCTTAAGAAATTATCGTATTATTTATAGAATTTTCGAAAAAGAAGTACAAATAGTAAGAATATTTCACGGCTCGAGAATTATGGATTTTAAAATTTAATTGAAATTAACATCTAATCCATCCCGAATTTAATAAAATGAATCATTTTGAAGTTTTTGACAATATTCTACAACGATTGGTTAGATAGAGTCGAGTGTTTTCTAAAAAAATCAATTTAAGAAAATTCTTTTCAAATAAGGATAGACTTAACCTATATCAGAGAATGTGCTTCTTTGAAGATACCAATCTTTTAAACTCTCGAATTCAAATCTACTAACAAGGGGAAGATCGCCTTTAGCATCTAATTCTATTTTTTCAAAAGCATCATCGCATATTTCTGGATTTTCGTTAGCTATATTTTTATTCCATTCAGGATCATTCCTCAGATCGTATAATTTTTGATGTTTTCTGTTATTTGAAGTAATTAACGCGTAATTATCGTCCTTGTATAATGTACACACATCAAATCCACATGTGATATAACTCCGACCATCTAAATTCTGATCGTCCTCATCAACAAAAATAGATAAATCTACGCCTTCAAATACTTCAGGTTTTTCTTTATTTAAAAACCCAAAAATGGTTGGTAATATATCGAAGTTATACACGTAAGGTTTCTTAATTTTTTTTGGACCATTAATTCCTCCTGGTGGTTTAATCATAAAAGGAAGGTCTACTAATTCAGGAT
>JAHLWV010000251.1 GCA_019057735.1 Promethearchaeota archaeon
GTTTTTAACTTCAAATCTCCTATGATATCGTCGATTCTTCCTTCAAATTTCTTAAAGAACTTTGCCTTTTTAATAAAAATATCATTAAGAGAATATCTATTAAGAAAATGGAAATTTACTTCTTCTAAATGCTTTTTAACTACTTCTGATTCTGTTTCTTTTTCAGTTATGGCAAAAGAGATTAATGGTTGCTTATTGTTTTCATCGTCTGGTAAAGCTATTAAATCACAATAACAAACCAGTTTGAAAGAGGCTAAGGAAATCACATTTATGTCATCTCCAAAAACTTCAGAAGTGAAACTTTCGAGTGCAGAGAGGAATCCGGCTCTTAATTCAGGATCTAATCCTACTCCCGTATCGGAATCGTAGTATTTTTTGTTTACAATGTTTCTTACGCCTAAATTTATACCAAGCTCCAGAATAGCCATTTTAAAGCGATAATATTCTATGTATTTAATCCTAACCTTATTAGGTTGTAAGTATATATATAAGTATAACTTTATAAAACGAATCGATAATTTGAAATCATTTTTGTTTTAACTTCTTCTCAAAATACGACATGATTTGTTAGCAGATATTATTCACTAATTTTGCGTTTATAGGCATTATATGTGTTTTGAAGTAAAAAACTAACTGTCATTGGGCCAATCCCACCTGGATTTGGAGTTATCCATGAACATGTACCAAAAACGTCCTCGAACTTTACGTCTCCTCGAGTCTTTCCATTTACTCTACTTGTGCCTACATCAATAATTACAACGCCTTCCTTAATTTTGTCTTTGGTTATGAAATCAGGTTGGCCAATAGCTACTACTAAAATATCTGCTTTTTTTAAATAGCTCTCTAAGTCTGATGTCGAAGTGTGACATATTGTTACTGTTGCGTTCCTCTTTAAAAACATGAAGATCAGAGGTTTTCCCACTAAATTTGATCGGTTAATAATAACAACATGCTTTCCCTTTATTTCTACGTTATAATGTTCTAGGAGCGCAATTATGCCTTTAGGAGTTGCGGGTACGATTTCTTCGTTGTAATCGAATAACTTTCCTTTATTAATTGGATGCAGTCCATCCACATCTTTAAGAGGATCGATCTTTTCAATGAATTCAAGAGTAGAGGATTTAAACTTTACAGGTAAGGGTAATTGCAAAATTATACCGTGGACGGAAGTGTCTTTGTTTAACTCACTGATTTTTTTGAATAATTCGGCATTTGTAGCTTCCCCGTTTAAATTTATTAAAATCGAATCGATCCCGATTTCAGCACAAGTCTTTCTTTTAATTCTAATATATAATTCTGATGCGGGATCGTCTCCTACTAATATTGCTGCTAATTTTGGCTTAACACCTGTTCTTTGATAATCTAAAGTAATTTTGGTTTTTAATTCTGAATTTAATCTAGCTGCTAGTTCTTTCCCGTTTAAAATTTTTCCCATAAGATAATTGAAATATGAATAATTGAAAGATAAATTAGATTATCTATAATTTAATTTAGATATTCAAACAAATAAATAACTATTATTATAAGCTTATTAAAATGTAAATAAACGAAGGTTTATATTCTTCTCCTTCGAATGAAGTAATAGATTATTCCAATAATAACAGCAATAATTGAAGGAATTATTATTAACATTAAATAGTTAAATTCAATTTGGAAGATATCCTCATTTAACAAGTCTAATTTGTCAAAATTCTCTAAGAGATTAAACGCGTAATAAGACGCACTGACTGATGATCTTCTTTGATCATTTCCTTCAACCCAATCACCAAAGCCACCGTCGAGAAAGTTTTGGTGATTTAGAACCCAGGTTATAGTAGCACCTCCATTCAATTCATTTTCATCTATTAGCACAATACCATTAACACAATAATAAGTACTACTTAGCAAAGCAATATCGGCGAGAATTTCGGGTACATAACCACCATAATTTGCAGTGTTATCTGGCTCATCGATGTAAAAGGATTTAAAATATTCCAAAGTTTTAGTTTTGTTGACAAGATCATTTACATCTCCTAGTGCATCAACAAGATAAACGGCAAAATAAGTCGTGATTATTGTGGAAGGTATTAATTTATCTCCTCCATAACCACCATCAGTGTTATTACACGACAAAACCCAGGATTTATGGACTGTCTGGTTTACGACTGTTTCTTGTAGTATCGTATAGATATTATATACGAAGAAAGTTGAAACCATGTCTGCTGTCGTTGATGTATTTGTGAGACCAAATCCACCTCCAATCTGGGTCGTTTCGTTTAAATACTGATAAATTTTATTATGTAGGCTTGAATCTAAGGATGCTTCTAGAGACTCCAATCTGTTAAGAGTGTCTAAATAAGGCAGTAATTTGTATAAATCAATAATTCCATTACTAAACATGGTTTGTATTTGATCTAGTAGAAAAGTTTTTAATTCGGAGATATCTACGCTTTTAGTTGCCTCAAATAAGACTTCCACAGAATATGCGTTGAAATAATCAATAATTTCTATAGCATACGCTGTATCTTGATAAGCACTGCCAAAAGTACCATCGGCATTCTGTTTATCGTAAAGAAATTCTACTAATTGGTTCTGCCGGGTCTTCGCTAATGCTATAGGGGTAATACTACTAAGTAAAGTAATAATGAGTATTAGTCCTAAATATAAATTCCGATGTTTGTTTTTCAAAATACAAACCCCAATCTGGTTTTAACTAAATTTAATTTTTAAAATTTAACTTGTAATTAAAAATTTTATCATGCAAATTAAGTTTATCATGCAAAATAAGATAAAATTAAAAAATTGAATTCCAAATAATATTGCTAAAATATTTCACTTATATTTTTGTACAAAGCAGCGCTGTTAGTTTTAAACTCTTCATAGGTAACAAATAAATTTTGAAACGATGGGAGTGATCCAAGAATGCTAGCACCATTAAAGATCGCAAATTGAAGATTTTCAGGTACAAAAAACCTTAAAACTTCATCAGAAGCCTCATAAAATCCAGAAAATTCCGTTGCAGGAGGAGATTGTTTTACTATTTCAGAAGGTATCTCTGGTAAGGTTTTTGATTGAAAACTTCCCCCACAATAAGGACAAAAAATAGATGCCGGATCTACTATCAACTTTTTACAATTAGGGCATTCTAAATTACCATTATTCAACCTAGGCTTCTTAGCTAATGTAGTGCTCCCAATTGAAAGTTCTGGTAGAACAATTCGCCCGTTACATGAAGGACAATATTCTTTACCGTCAGTTAAATCTACTAAAATCCCACAATGAGGGCATTTATCTTCTTTCTTTACACTTCTTTCTTTTGATTTCATTTTTTGCCTTTCGTTTCTAGAGGTTTTTACTGGTTTTGGTTTAGGGATTTTTCCTAGTTGAGGGACTAATTGAGCTAGCTCTGATCGTAATCGTTCTTCAAAGCCAGAATATGATAGGTTTCCACCCGAAAGCATTATGTGAGACAGCAAATCGCTCCAGTAATACTTGTCAATGCTTTTAACACTATTTATTACTGCTTGTGGAATATTTAAAATATTATACCCTAACAAATTAGGTTTGAATAATACTTCGGGAGCTTCATGAAATATATAATTAGGAATATTAATATTTGATCCATCTGGCATAGTGAAACTAAAAGTATCATCTAAATTAGGAGGGTTTTCAGGATCTAAAGCAAAAAAGCAGTTTTTTTCTTTAATTTCTTTAATAATCTCATCTACTGCACTCGACTCGATATTGATTCCCTCTCGCATTAATAAATTCTTAAGATGTTGATTGACATCTGTTCCTGCTAAGGATAACTTTTGGACGGCTTGATCTACAATCTCCCCACTTATAATTGGACATATCCACGAGGTACCATCTCCACTTTCTATTACAATTCCCGTTGTTAATCCTACGCTGAACAAGGATAATACAGGTGTTGGAATCATTATTAGACTCTTTACTTTATGCGTTTCATACAAAACTCGAGCAATGTAATCTTTAGTTTCTTGGTTTAAAAACGGGGGTTCGGTATATAACACCGGATAATGAGAAAGATTTTCAATTCGTAGAAGTGAATAGAAGATGTAATTCAAAATTTCATAGTAATCGTTCCAATCCGTAATCGCGCCCCTTTCTATTGGATGCTTAATTTTCAGAACACCTCTCATTTTTTTCGCGTCCGCACCTATGTAGATGTTCCTACCGCTTACATCAACCATAACAGCTTTATACTTTTCAGTACCGGTGATCGTGGGGAATACAAATCTAGGACTGGGTTCTCCAGCGAATCCTATCTTCGTGTAGGCCGAACCGATGTCTACTATAATTGGTGTTCCGGGGAGGGGTATTGCCATACGTAATCAAATGTAATTTTTAAGATTATATGTTCTTCTATATAAAT
>JAHLWV010000252.1 GCA_019057735.1 Promethearchaeota archaeon
GAAATAACACCAGCAAGCAATTGATGGCTTCCTTTTAAAGTTTCTTCTGCCCATTTGCGTTCTAAAGCATTACCAATAATTTCAGATGTCGTTTTAAAAATATCGAATTCATTTTCTTCCCATTCACTTATATTATTAATATTGTCGAACCCAATGTATCCATAGGATTCCTTGTTTATAGTTATTGGAAAAGCAAGCAAAGATTTTATATTCAACTTTTCTAATTCTTCCCTAGTTGTGATTGCTTCTTTTGGAATTTCTGATAAGTTCCTAACGAGTATCATTTCATTTCTGCTCCCTATATCAAATATCCAAGGAAATTTATTTTTACTTATCGTTGTTAAGTTAATTAATTGTGGTTCAATTTCTTCAACACACCACTCTTGAATGTAAAATTCAAGCGAATCAACTTCGTTGAATAGTAATATATAAGCTCGTGTAGCACCAATAAAATTCCCCATTTCGAGGAGTGACTTGCTTACTGCTCTATCAATGTCTACAGTACGAATAAGACTCGAAGAAATCGTGGAAATGAATTTTTCGTTCTCAAGTTTCCGCTGAATTTTTTTTTCGAAATTTCTTCGCTCCGTGATATCTGTTACAAAAGATTGTATTAAATTTTCCCCCCCAATATTAACTAAAGATATTTGATTAGTAATCCACAACTTAGTTCCGTCCTTTTTAGTTATTTCAAATTCAACAGGTTTGATTGACTCGCCACGCGCTAGTTGAGATATTCTTTCTTTAAATACAGGAATTAATTCCGGAGAATATATTTCTAAATCTAAATAGTTTTTTCCGTAGAGCTCTTTTTTAAGGTAACCAAACATTAGCTCAGAAGCTTTATTACAATCAATAATAACACCTTTTAAATTTGTAATCGCAATAGGAATCGGGGATTTCTCAAACAACAGTTTGTACTTCTCCTCGGAGCTTTTAAGTTTTTCCTCTGATACTTTCCATTGAGTTATGTCTTTTATATGAACAATAATCAGATCAGGAGGGAGGTGGTATAATTTTAGAGAAATATATACTTTTTCTCCCGTCGTTTTCATAAGGTATTCTAATTTTTCAGAAATGCTTTTTTTTTCTCGAAAACATTTATTTATTGCTTCAATAATATCGGGTCGATCCTCATGCACTATGGAAGCTTTTTCGTGAAGGAGATCCTTAATCTTCCCTTTGGTAACTTTTAAAGCTGCATCGTTATAATCAATCAATATAAAATCGTTTTTGGTTTTCTGCCAAACATATGATGGATTAGGTATACTGTTAAAAAATTGATTAATGTTCTCATCCAAGAGGAAATGCTTTCTTACGAGGTTAGTTATATGTTTCACCCAATGTACTTGGTTAAATTCTTTTATTTGCTCGTGATTAATCAACCTATAAAAAAAATTAGGAGGATAAGGATATCAACTAATATTTCATCAACTGAATATATAATGATTTGTGTATTGAAAAGAAACAATCAAAAATTAAAAAAAAGGTGGATTCCTGTTAAATTTTCAAATCGCCGAAATTATAGTATTTTCTTACTGGTTTTTTGACGTTCCAGACGCATTCTAATCCTTTAGGGAATTGAACTAAATCTCCCTTCTTAAATTCGAGTTTTTCGCCAGTAGAATTATCTGTAACTTCTACTTCTCCTTCTAGAAGATAACACGTTTCAGTTTCGCTGTAAGACCAATCAAAAACGCTTTTCTCTTTTTCCCATATGCCCCAGGAGCTAATATTTAGCCTTTTTAACTCTTCTTCAGTAGGTATTTTCTTTTTCATCTCTACCACATTTAATGATTATCTTGATCAACAATAAGCAATAATAAATTAAATACTAATTGTATAATTGCCTTTCGGACTTTATTTAATGGAAGAAATTTTATTATTAATATAAAATATGTGTAAGAGACTAAAATTAGTTAAGAAGATAATAAAACCTTAAAATAAAAATAGAATTTAAATTTACTAAATCAAAAAGGTAAAAAATGAAAATTTTTATTACATATTAAAACACATTTTTAAACATTTAATCGGAAAAATTAGCAAATTTTGTATTCATAACCTTTATATTTACTCTCAATAGAGCGACTACAATTAAGAAAACGAGAAACTAGAAAACATGAAGAAGTTTATCTTAAAAATACTTACTGCAGGAGAAGGAGGGGTAGGAAAAACCACACTTCTTCATCGTTATGTGGAAGGTAAGTTTAGTGCTGAAACGAGGATGACAATTGGGGTAGAATTCTTTCTTAAAGAGGTAAATATCGATAGTAAACATTGTACACTTCAATTATGGGATTTTGGAGGACAACAAAGGTTTAGATTTCTGTTAGAGAGTTATGTATTAGGTGCTAAAGGAGCTTTACTACTTTTCGATTTAACTCGTCCAATGACTTTAGAAAAACTAGAAGAGTGGGTAACTCTTTGCCGTAGGGGTGATCCAAATTTGCCTATTCTTTTTTTAGGAACAAAAAACGATTTAACTGAAGATATCATGGTAACCGATGATTACGCTTCAGATTTTCAAGATGCCTTCAATCTGTTTGATTATCTTAAGATTTCAAGTAAATCTGGAGAAAATGTCCATAAGGCTTTTGAATTATTGACAACAAAAATATTAGACCGTCAAAGTTATTAATTTTTTAACATATTTATGAAATAATGTATGAAAATCTTATCGTAATTGATGCGAACTTCATATTACTTCCATTTCAGTTTAAAATTGATTATCTATATGATATAGATAGTAGTTTAGAGGGGCGCACTGTTTTTATTCTATTTAAGCAAATTTTAGATGAATTAGAAGCAAAAAGGATTCGAGAACCAAACGCAACAAAGTTTACTATGAATCTAAAGTCTGGCCTTTCATATATAGAGAATAATAAGGAAAAATATAATATTATTTACAATCATCTCACAAAATCAATTTGGGAAACTACGGATGATTTTTTGGTAAATCTTTGTAAAGAACTAAAAGAAGAGAAAAAAAAAGTCTATTTAGCGACTAATGATGCTGATTTACGCAGAAAAGCGAGAAAAATTGGTGTTAGTACTATATTTCTTCGACAGAAAAAGTTTCTTTCTTTTGATTAATCATATTCGATTTACTACTATCTCTTTAATATCTTCAGGATTGAGGTTAACTGGATTATTTTTTAATTGCGTTTTTTTAACGATCTTTTCAATATCTTTATGTGTAATTCCATATTTGCCTAAGTTATCAAGATTCAATTGTTTCGTCCACATCTCAAGTGTTTCTACTAACACGGAACAATAATAGGACACATCTTGATTTACCTCATAACCCTTACCAGCAATTAATGCCCCTACTATTGCGTATTTCATTAATCCATGCTCACCATCGCGACCAGCTTGTTCTAATCGCTTCACATTCATTTTTGTGCTTTCAGCAAGCAACGTTCCGCAAACAGTTCCGTGAGGAATATTAAATAATCCACCTATTGAAGATGCTAAACCGTGGACAATGCCCAATCCAGCGTTTGCAAGGACGATACCAGAGATTAAAGAACCATAAGCCATGGCAGATCTTGCATTGAAGTCTGAAGATTTATGGCCGTAAACGGATATTATATTTTCTTTCATTTGTTTGATTCCGCTATACGCTAACGCATCAGTAACGGGACTTGAACGAGGAGAGACGTACGCTTCTAGCAATTGTGTGAAAGCATCCATTCCACAAGCTGCAGTAATTGAGGGTGGGCAGGATACAACGAGTTTAGGATCCACTATAGCATAATTTGGGACTAAGTTATCGTGCCGCAAAGATTTTTTAAATCCTTCAGGACCGATCTCAGTTATGACAGCGTTTTTTGTTGCTTCGCTACCTGTCCCTGAAGTAGTAGGAATGGCGATATAGGGGATTTTTTGCCCATTGTGTATTTTGTCTCCAACACCCTCAAGATAGTCTTTTATTGAATCGCTCTTAAGAATCATTGCTGAGATGGCTTTTCCAGCATCAATAACACTACCACCTCCTATTCCAATAATTAAAGCTAACTTTTTCTGTCGAAATTTCTTAACAGCCTCATCAATTAAGCGTGGAGTAGGTTCTCCAGCAATAGATATTGAATAGAAATTAATGGATCTTCTGAGCATCTCGCTTGTTATTTCATCCCATTTTCCAGAGGCTTTAAGCGATGAACTTCCGATAACATACAACACATTTTTTCCGAAATTTGCGATAATATCGTATAATTCGCTAAATTTACCAGCTCCAAAAATTATGTTAGGTGTGCTTGCAAATCTAAAATTAGAAACCATTTACTACCCTACTTAGAATTTAAATTAATAAGATTTTTAACTTAAATTAATTTAGATAATTTGTTTTTAGTAAATAAGATATAGGTTTATC
>JAHLWV010000253.1 GCA_019057735.1 Promethearchaeota archaeon
AGATGGGTGTAGCTAACATTTATGGACCTGGATCGATGACAAATGACATTGTTGAGTTTATAAGAGAAAACCTAAAGAAATAATCAAATTTAAATTTATTTTTGAATTTTTTCTAATATTAAAATTAAAAACAAGTAGGAAGCTTAAAGAATGAAATATTTCTTGGATAGTGCTAAAATAGATGAGATTAAATATGCCTTGGAAAATTGGAAAATAGATGGAGTTACTTCCAATCCAAAACATATTAAGAGTTCAGGTAAGCCCTTTTTCACAGTTATAAAAGAATTTGCAGAAGATTTTAAAGACATAGAATTCCCGATCTCTGTTGAAATTGATCCTCATTTGAAAGATGCGCAAGATATGATTAAGAAGGCAATTGAGATTGCGAGTTTATCTAAAAATTTCGTGATCAAAATTCCGTGTACTGAACAAGGATTAGTTGCTACAAAAAGCCTTGTTGAGGGAGGAATAAAGGTAAATGTAACTTTAGTATTTACGGCATCACAAGCTCTTCAGGTAGGTCGATTAGGAGCGAAATATTGTTCCCCATTCATCGGATGGCAAGAAAGTGCTGGAGTAGATTGTTATAGTTTAATAGGTGATATAAAAACAATTTACCAGAATTATGCCTTCGAAACCGAAATAATAGTTGCAGCAGTTAGAACTGGAAAGCAAATCGTTGATGCTGCGATAATTGGAGCTGATATAGTGACTGCTGGGTTTGAGGTATATAAGGATTCTTTTTATCATCCATTTACTGATAAGGGATTACAGATATTCAAAGATGCATGGGATGATACAGAGTTAGGATCTCTATGAGTGAAAATCGTCTCTGTGAGCGAATCTACATCGCTGTTAAAGCTAATTAAAAATAAAATCTTGGTGATAATTTTTGAAAGAAAAAATAAAAGTTGGAGTTGTTTGTGTAGCTAGAAAGACTTTTGATTATATTGCAGCAGAAGAAATTTTTAAAGAAATTCAATCCAAATTAAAAAAGATTGAAAATATCGATTGGGAAATGAACACGGATCTATTAATTGAAATCAAAGATGCTCAAGCAACAGCTCAAGATTTAAAATCTAAAAATATTGATGGATTAATTTGCATTAGCGGAACTTTTGCATTAGGACACTTGATTTTAGAATTAAACAAAGTAATTCAAAAACCAATTTTACTATGGGGTTTAGAGGAATTGCCATATGATGGGGGAAAAATTCGTCTTAATTCGGTATGTGGTATAAATTTAAACTCAAGTAATTTGTATAAAGCAGGAGTAAAAAACTATCATGTTGTAATTGGAGACCAAATAGATGAAGATTGGTTAGATTCGATACGAATAATAAAGACTTTCGCGACTAAACATATAGGGATTATAGGTTACAGAGCTAAGGGATTTTTTAATCTCGATATTGACGAATTGGATTTATATAGAGAGCTTGGACTACTTATAGATCATTTCGAATTAAAGAGTATTTATAGTACTGATGTTGATACAGTTATAATAAAAGAAAGAATAGAACAAATAAAGAAAATTTTCGATGTTTCAGCAATTTCTGAACAACAATTAAGTAAAGTTGCAGAACTTACAAGTAAATTTAATAAATTTATGGAAAGTAATCAATTAGATGCTCTATCTATAAGGTGTTGGCCTGAATTTGCCGCTGATTTTGGTATTGCTCCTTGTGCAGCAATGTCGATATTACAAGCTGAAGGCAGAATATTAACTTGCGAAGGGGATATACTCGGAAGTCTATCTATGGTTGCACATTCCGCAATTGGAGCAGAAACACCTTACTTAGCGGATTTTTCTCAAGTGGATTTTAAAGAGAATTTCGCTTTATTATGGCATTGCGGAGTAGCTCCTTGTAATCTCTGGGATGGAAAATGTAATCGATCATTGGAACCATATTTTGCTGGAGGAAAAGGAGTGACAGCAGATTTTGTTATGAAATCTGGACAGGTATCACTTTTAAGAATTGATTACGCTCTTGGAGAGTATCGTCTCTTTTTACAGAGGGGAAATATAATTCCGATGGAAAAAGAATTAAAAGGTACCTATGCCAAAGCTGTTTTTGAAGATCATGTAAGGGATGTTTTAAAGAAAATAATTGATAATGGAATAGCTCACCACGTATCTGTTGTATATGATGATTATATCCGACCATTAGAAATATTCGCTAAGATTAAAGGATGGAATGTAATTAAATAATTAAACTATTTATTGTAAAAAATGTTAAATTTTGAATCAATAGAAAACGGTTTTAGGCTATACTATAAGGATTATCTTATTTTGGAGCATTCTAACCAAAATCCTTGTATAAAAATTGGCAGTGGGAAAGCGCGATTCAAATCACATCACGGTCATTTCAAGATAAAAGATAAAGATGTGATTGAAATACGCCTTCGAGAATTTGAAATATTAAGTCAAGAAGACTACGAAATTGAAATGACATTCGGAACACGAGAAAATTTGCTTAAAACCTCATTTAGGATATTGGAAGATCGCCTTGAACTTAAATTTTCATCAATAAATAGCGAATTAAATAGATTCGCGATTAGAATACGAGCAAATGAAGGTGAAGCAATATATGGATGTGGAGAACAATTCTCTGAAGTAAACTTAAGAGGAAAAAAAGTCCCTTTATGGGTTGAAGAACAAGGCGTGGGACGAGGTGATCCTCCTATTACAGGTGATTGGTATACTACTTATTTTCCTCAACCAACTTTTGTTTCCTCAGAAAACTATTATTTCCATAGTGAGAGTTTGAGTTATGCTATATTTGATTTTGTTCATCCTGATTATCACGAATTATCTTTCTGGAATATTCCAGATAAAATTTTAATTGGAAAACACCAAACTGCTCTTGATACCATAGCTAATCTTTCAAAATATTTAGGAAGGCAGCCTAAATTACCTGAATGGGTTTATGATGGTGTGTGGTTGGGTATACAAGGCGGAAAGAGCATCGTAGAAGAAAAAGTAAGAAAATGTTTAGAAAAGGGGGTAAACATTGGAGCCGTATGGTGCCAAGATTGGCAAGGAGTAAATATCATTGGCCAGACTAAACGGTTGCTATGGAACTGGGAATACGATGATTCATTATATCCCGATTTACCATCATTCATAAATAGCCTTAATAGTGAAGGGATTAAATTTCTTGGATATATCAATTCAATGCTTGCTCCTAACGGGAATCAATATAAAGAAGTTATTGAAAAAGAATTATGTGTCAAGGATCAAAATGGAAACGCCTATATTATTAAAACTGATAGTGGAAATAAAATTATGCTAGATCTCAGTAATCCTGATACTCTTAAGTGGTTAAAAAGCATAATAAAAGAGAACATGATAAATATCGGATTATCTGGATGGATGGCCGACTATGGAGAATATCTTCCACTTGATGTCGTGCTGCACTCTGGAGAAGACCCCAAGGAACTTCATAATAAATACCCTGTAATCTTCGCAAAAGCTAATTTAGAAGCGGTAGAAGAAGCGGGGAGATTAGGTGATATAGTATTTTTCACAAGAGCGGGATATTCGCAAATATCACGTTATTCCACCCAAATATGGGCTGGAGATCAACTTGTTAATTGGAGCATGCATGATGGATTAGCAACAGTAATTCCTGCAGGAATTTCGTCAGGAATTTGTGGAATAGGGTATTATCATTATGATATTGGTGGTTTCCATGCATTGAATCACATCTCTAGAGATAAAGAGATTTTCATGAGATGGGCTGAAATGGCTGTATTTACAATGACAATGCGAACTCATGAAAGCATTAGACCATTCAATAATTGGCAATTTGATTCTGATGACGAAACTCTTGAATTCTTTGCAAAAATGAGTCAAAGATTTACTCATCTAAAACCTTACATGCAATATATATCAAATGAGTATGTAAAAAAGGGATTTCCACCTATTAGAGCTTGTTATCTCCATTATGAAAATGATCTTGAACTTCATAAAATCAAGTATCAATATCTTTTTGGTCAAGATTTGTTGGTAGCACCTGTAATAAAGCCAAATTCAAGTGAATGGGAAGTTTATTTTCCGGATGATATCTGGATTCATATATGGTCAGGGAAAGAATTTAAAAAAGGTGTTAAAAAAGTCAAAGCTCCTATAGGACAACCTCCGGTTTTTTATCGAAAAGATTCAAAATTTTTAGAGTTATTCTGTAAGTTAAAAGATGTGTAGGATTTTAATTAATTAATATATCTTTTTTCATATCTTAAAAGCTATGTGTATGTGTTAATAAAAAAAAAAGATTTTCGCCAATGATTAAGTCAAAAAATAAAAAAAACGGGTATAACACCTTTTAGGTGATCATTAAATTTAAGTTTTTACTCATAGCCGCTT
>JAHLWV010000036.1 GCA_019057735.1 Promethearchaeota archaeon
TCTATTAAAGCGTCATCAATTTCTACTGAGAGAAGATCAAATTTGTATGAACATTTCTCGTCTCCTGATAAAACGCACTCTACTTCACTGCCATCAACTTCAATTTCAAGTATATCAAAAATGCTGTTAAAAATTCCCTGATATAATAAACATAAGTTTTTAGCTAAAATATTGCCTATTTCTTGGGTTGCTAAAGAATCGTACACATTAATGATAATGTGGTCTTTTTTAAATATCCCTGTTATCCCACCGTATCCCATAAGTGTTAAAGCCTCGAGAGTTCCCAAGACAACTTCCTTCTTAGTCGTTAGCGGAGCATCACTCCAATCCTTGTTAGAAAAAAACTTCTCCAAAAATATTTTACCAAGTGATTTCCCTACCCATATCAAGATATCTTCAGCGTTAGTTCCAGCAAATTCGCAAAATTCCATTATTTCATTTGGACGGAGCATTACAAGCCTCATTTCTTTATCTTTTTCGCCTAAAAAAAGGTGTCCTTCTTTTTCCTCAATATTTATCTGTAATTCTTTTTTGAGCCGTTTAAACATAATTAAATCCTTTTATTCTTGTATTATCTCTTAACTAGCAATATCTTTAAACATATTTAATATAATAGAAATTATTTTGGCTAGGCTTATAAATTTATTGATACACCAAAATTTGTATAGATTTTCTAAGCTGAGACTAAGGTAAAAATCGTGTTTAATACTTTTTCAATATTATAATTAGTTTTAACAGATGTAAAAACAAATTTCCAATTGTTATGCTGTAAACTCTCAAATTCAAAGAAGTCGATGATTTCTTTTTCTGTTCTTTTTAAGTGTTCATCGTTATTGCTATTGTTATGGTTAATTAAATCGATCTTATTACCAAGGATTAAAAGAGGAATATCTTGTAGATCATTTTCGTTATATATTTTCCAAAACTCAGTTTTTGATTCGTCAAAGCGTAATTGGTTAGCAACATCGACCATATATATAATTATATTCGTATCTTGAAGCCCAAGTAGCCATCTGTCCCTAAAGGTGTTTTGCCCTGGACTATCCCATATTGAGAGAAGACCATCTTGTCTCTGGATATACTCAATGTTAAATCTTTTACTAGGTGTAAAAAAATTGTCGTTAAACTTACCCGTTTTAATTCTCCTTGTAAAGCTGGATTTACCAACTTCGTCTATTCCAAAAAGAAAAACCTTTGTAAATAATCCTGAGGGATGAAAAGAAATGTCATGAACTTTTTCCAGAGTTTCATCACCAAATCTTTTTATATCAATAAACAATGTTATCAAGAAATTTTCTATTGCAATATCGTCTTTAAATGAACAACATCTTTCAATATTTAATAGTTCATTAGACATGTCAACGAAAATTTCTCGGTAATCGTAAGGATTATCTTCTTTTTCAAATACTAATCCGATAAGCATTTCACCATTAATGCATATGGTATAGAGGTTTTGGTTCCCAATCAGTTGAGAAACGGGATTACCGATTACAAACGGGTTAGATTTGTCTCGCGTAGAATTTACTACACGCTCTGATTTGAGATTATCACAACAATTGTTTTCTAGGGATTCTTGATCGTGTCCTTGGATGATTTTTAACACAATATCTTTATTATCCTTCTTGTTAATATCTTCGGGATAGCTATAGATATCAAGATTTGTTAAATCATTTGAATTTTTGCGCTTTAACAAAAATATTTTAGATAACACAGAGTTTTCCTAAATCATTTATTCCCTTAAGGAAGTAAATAAAAAATGCTTAAAAAAAGTTTGGAATTAGCAGATGTTCTTTCATATAAACTTTATGCTATTGACTCCCTAATAACCAAAAAGTAGAAGCGCACCTAGTGCAAAAAAAAGCTTTTTAAAATAAATTTTTAAGGATCGGTATTATCTTCTGTAGAATCGGCTTCTTGTTCGGGATCATCAGTTTGACCATCTTCAGATGGTTCAATTGGCTCTTTTTTTTCTTCTTGAGAAGGTTTTTCTCCAACAGGAGTCTCACAGACAGGGCATTTTGTCCAACCCGGCCTTAAACTATATCCACAACTAGCACATTCTGGCATGTCTTCATCGGGTTTCCACTCCGGAATATTTAATCCCCCTCTCCTTCTTTTCTCTGCCAACTCCTGCAAGTCATCTTCTTTCCATACTTCCATTCCCGCAGGGATTCCCGAACCGCGCTCTTCAGCTAATTTTTGCAAGTCTTCTTCTTTCCAAGTAGGAAGGCTTGGTTGCGCAGCTAACCTTTTTTGCGCTTCGTTGGCAAGCTCTTCAGCAGTCCAACTTTTTAATTCTTGACCCCCAGGAGTTCTAACCCCTCCACTTGAAGGTCCAGATACCTGTCCTCCGGAGATAGGGTGTTGTGGCGCGGGTGAGGGAATCTGACAAGATGCAGCAGACAATTTTAATAAAGCTTCAAAACAATTTCCATATCGTGAATTGTCCTGGCTCTCGTTAGTAATTAAAACGATACTTTTTTTTTCGGAAGGAAGAGGAACTATAATACTACAAACAGCAGTGTCTGATTCATCATCCCTTGTAGAAATGGATTTCATAGGCTCTCTGACGTCCAAAGACCCATTTAAGAAATCACAAATTGGGTCGCCATGTCTTTGAAATTCCTCGTGATATTTCGATAATTGATTTTTAGTAATAATAGAATCTAGTGAATTAATTATGGCGCTTACATAGGGGAAAATATGAGATTTAGGTTCTTTCTGTGATTCATCTAGTTTAAATCCTTTTAGATCAATGTTTCCCGTAAAAGGAGCGAACAATGGCTCTTGACCTTTAATTTTCCCATATATTGTTGTTCTCCCAACAAAACACTTTATCTCCCCATAATACGCAATAGCATTATCCATTAGTTGAACTTTGTCATGATAAGATATTCGAGGAATAGTGCGAAAAATTACATCGACCCAAGGAAGTTCCTTTACAGGAATTATGACGACACATGTCTTAATAATTAATTCTGATAATTTTTTAAGATATTCTTTTAATCTTTTTTTAATGTCTTTATATTTGTTTTTTTCTAATTCAGTTTCAGCCTTTTTCGTAAACTCTTTGAACTTTTCTTCATTTTTTTTTACAGAACCCCCATAGGACTTTAAGTCTCCTACGATATTATCTTCTAAAATGAACGTAGCATCGTTGACGATTTCATTTTGTAGTTCTGTAAGTTCTTCTACTAAATAATCACTTACATCAAAATCCAGACTGTTTATAAAGATTTCAAACAATTTCTCTTCAGACAATTTTAAAACCATCCTATTCAGATTTAATAATCCTATAATTATAGGAACGAATTGAATATAAAAATTTATTTAAAACACAATCAATTCACTATTAGATATTGATGTGTAATATTTTTAAAAGAGATGTAATGAGAAAGTGAATAGTAAGAAAATTATAGTCTGCTTTAGCTCTAAAGTTTCTACTGAAGTCCAAAATCATTTAAAAGAAAGTTTAAAATCGCTTTCAAATATAAAACTTATGTTTCCAGAAGATACATCGGATGATTATCTAAAAAACATAGTTTCGGAGGTAGATGTCCTAATCGGATGGAGACCGTCTAAAATTTTATTAGAATCCGGAAAAAATTTGAAGGTATTTATTAATCCAGGAGCAGGTGTTAACCATCTATTAGATTTATTTATTGAATTAAATAGATCTAGAAAAGTAACCTTAATTAATGGTCATGGAAATTCCTACTTTGTGGCTCAACATGCCGTGGCATTGCTCCTCACTCTTACGAATAAAACAATACCACATCACATTTGGATGAAAGAAGGAAAATGGAGGACTGGGGATCAAGATGTTGCTTCGATTCCATTACGTTTTCGTGAAGTTGGGTTGTTAGGTTATGGTGCAATCAATAAAAAAGTTCATCAATTTCTTGCTGGTTTTGACGTAAAGTTTCATATTCTAAGAAAAAATTGGAATAAACAATATGATAAATTACCTACAGAAGCTAAGAAATATGGTTTTACCGAGTTAGATAATTTTCTAAAAGAAATAGATGTTTTAATAATAGCTGTCCCTCACACTTCACTGACTTCTGGCTTAATTAAATTACCTGAGTTTAAACTTTTAGGACCTAAAGGACTGATTATCAATGTTGCAAGAGGAGATATAATAAATCAAGAAGATCTATACCACGCTTTAAAAAATAAGACAATTCTGGGGGCTGCTATAGATGTTTGGTATGATTATCACCCAGAAGTTACCAAAGACGATTTAAAATATCCATATGAATTTCCTTTTCATGATCTCGATAACATTGTTTTATCTCCGCACAGAAGCTATTCCCCTTTTGCCGATCTCTTAAGATGGGATGAAGTTATCGAAAATATTAATCGAATTAGTCAGGATCGAAATGATTTAATCAATATTGTTAATCTAAAAGAAGAATATTAAAAATCTAATTAAAAATATGTCAAAAAAAGATAAAGAAATTGTTTATCCACCCAAAAATACTAATATTCTATAACATCTCGAATTACTAGAGAACAAGGGAGATAATAGGAGGGAATTAATTAAACAATAACAATTGACAAAAAATTATGTGAATCCCTAATACCAATTTCTAATATGAATTATATAATTTTAAGCCGTGGTAATTTCCGAATTTTCCCGTGAAAATAGTGTAAATATAATTTTTTTTTACGGGTTTAAAAGTTCGACATTAATTGTACTTTTATTTTTAAATTTTTTAAAAAAATTTTAGATACTATAAAAAATTTTCAAAAATATTTTCAATAATTACTTTAAAATGATGGTCTTTAACTTTGGCGTAATATTTATGACCAAAATGAGACATTGGGATAAATTTTACTCTAAAATATAAATTTGGAAAAATCTTTTTTATAAAAATATATTAACCCACTAAAAAAAAATGTTTAAATAGTATTTTGTAATAAATAATTATATAACGAATAATCAGAAAAAAATATGGTTAAGGCGATTTCATGAAAATTGTAACTGTTAATGTACCAGAAAGTTATATAGAAGCAATAAAAAAATTAATTGGGCGAGACGGATTGTACCCTAGTCGATCAGAATTGATAAGATGCGCTGTCAGAGAATTCCTAATAAAAGAACTTAAGCTTGCTAATAATATGGCAAAATATAATGAAGTAGAAATCGAAGATTTTGACGATAAAAATTTTGTAAGAGTACCAATCGAAACTGTAAATGAAAAATCTGAACCAGTTCGAGAATTTAGAACTTATAAAATTTTAAAGAGGTTGGAACACTAAAAATTAAAGATATTTAATTATATACGATATTTCTCAAAAATATTAACAAATTTTTCTTTTTTTCTATTTTTCTTTTTTTTATGTTATTTAAAGTGCGGTTATTTACGCGTATTTTATTCATTACATTATTGTACAAATGAACAAAATTCTGTTTTTTGCCTTATACTAAGTAAAATTTTCATTTATCCTAGATACTTTTCTAAGTATTATATAATCTTAATCTCACCGATATAAAACTCATTTTTTAAAGTGTTTAAGTTAAATTTTTAAGAGAAGCAAATTCTAATTATGATATTACTAATAGTAAAGGGTGTAATAATATTTCGAGCAAAAGAATATTTCCCGATTTTATGGAGTGGGGTATCATCTCAACTAAAAACTTTGCTGGAAAAACAACATATGATGTTCCAATTAAAAGATGGGATCCGTTATCAACTGTGACTATAAGAACTGAAGCTTTTGGGCTAAGAAAAGAAAAAGTTAAATTTTATGGTCATTACGCTTATATAAGCCCCGTCCGTGGCCAACGACCAGAGGGTTTTACAACAATTGAAGAAAGAAGGCAATTTGTCGATTGTTCAAGAAAAATTGCGCTCAAGTATAAAGATATCTTTACATCGATTACAGAAGGAAAGCCAATTCATGATGACTGGGGAAAACAGTTAGGTGATGGTTTTACGATTATTATTACAGAAGATGAGAAAAGAAAAGACAATCCTTTTTTAGAAATGCCACATCCAGCTCAGAGAATACCAAACGACTGTAAAGCTTTAACCTTAATTAACAGATATCCGTCTATGGCTCGGATTGTTGATCCTGAAATTGAAAAAGAAATTACAGATAAATTGCCCTTACATTTGAAACTCTCAAGGGGAATAAATTTAGTTACGATTTCTAGAGATTTCTACCCCTCCTTATGCTTTAATTTAATACCTGAAGATGTATTAGCAGGGATTTTTCTTTCAATGAAAGCAGCAATTCTTTATTGTGTAGAAGAAGCAATTGAAAGGGATTATTATGATATTCCAGTAACACCATTCTTCAACATAGGCATTAAAGTTGGTGGCTCGCAACCTCGCATACACGGTCAGGTCTATATTGATTTGAACATGGATGGTCATGGAAGCCGATTAGAAGGTCATCTTGAAGCGTTTAAAGAAATGGGGGATAATTGTCATCTATGCCAGACTTCTCACGGAGATAGCGATCGTGTAATATTAAAAACTGAATATTGGACTTTTTACACCACGGGAAGTCCAGTGAGGAACTATCATATTCGTTTTCATCCAAATGAACACTTACGAAGGTTTTCTCAATTAAAAGTCAACCAATTAAGTGATTTAGCAAAAATCCTTAGGATCATCTTTCAAGGTTTAGATGATATTTCAATCGATAAAAATCGAAATATTTTATTTAACTGTTGTCCCTTTCACTATGACGCAAATTTCCATCTTTTTGGCGATATTATCCCGCATGAAATTATTGGGGGCGCTGAGATGGTAGATGATATGAGAGTTGCAAGAAAATTACCCCATATCGCCGCAAAAGAGATAAGGGATTCGATTCAAAAATATCTTACTTACTGAAAGTGGTAATAGATTTATATCTATTATTCACCATATAAATAATGAAAAGTTTTTTGAGAAGATTAAATTGAGAGATTGGTCTGCCATAATTCTAGCTGGAGGTCAAGGTAAAAGGCTGTTACCTCTGACATCTTTAATTCCTAAACCACTAGTAAAGGTAACAAATAAGGCCATGGTAGATTATTCTATAGCTCATCTGAAGTATGCTAACATAAAGCATATGATACTCGCTTTAGCTTATATGGGTAAAAAGTTAAAAAGTTATATAGAAAAAACTTGGACAGAGGATAAATTAGGGGATGTTGAGTTAGAGTGCGTCATTCAAGAAAGTAAGGGTACTGCTGACGCCTACCGCTTAATCAGTGAAAGAATAGATTCGGAAAATATTGTTGTTAGCATGGCTGACATTGTGACGAATCTTCCTATGGCTGATTTTATGGACTTCCACATAGAGAAAGGTGGAATGGCAACGATTTCAATGAAAACTAGCGAAAGTCATACTAGTCAATATGGAGTAGTGCTTTTAGATAAAAATCGTAAAATTTATTTATTTTTAGAGAAACCTGCTCCTATGGAATTATATTTAAGTAGCATGGCTCAAAGAACTGACTTATTTTTGCATACAAATATAATTAACACAGGAATTTATTGTTTCAGAAAAGAAATTGATCTAACACTTCAAGAAACAGGTTTGATGGATTTTGGAGGAGAAATTTTTCCATATCTCCTTGAAAATAGTTATGATCTCTATGGTTATGTAAAAAATTATTACTGGCTTGATTGCGGAAACCATCAAACATATTTATGGGCAAATTGGGATTTATTGAGAAAATTTTCATGGCCAATTACACCTAATGGTGAAGAATACGACGGTGTTTTTGTAATGGGGATTATTGATTCTGGACAAAATGCGATAATCGAAAAACCAACATGTTTTGGAGAAAATGTTGAGCTTTTAAACAGAGCAATAATTAAACCTTTAACTTCAATAGGAAATCGAGTTGTTGTAGGAGAAGATACAATTATTGAGAAAAGTGTAATATGGGACGATGTAAATATTGGTGCAGGGTGCCGAATAGACGAGTCCATTGTATGTAACAATTGCGACATAGGTGATAATGTAGTCCTACATAATGCGATTGTAGCACCAAATAGCCGAATTAGTAGCGACACCCAGATAAGAGATAAAACTCTTGATTTGGGTACTGATATCTAAGCTCTAAAAAACGAGTCTTAAGTTTGAGGATAATTATGCAAATCCTCTAATAACTTAATAACCTGGAAGTTAGTGGTTTTTGAAACTTTTTTGATCATTAGATAATAATCTAATAACTTCTTTAATTCCTCATCTGAATCCCCTTTTGATTTGACGAGTGAATCAATAATAGCAATTAACCACATCCATTTAATAAAATTATCAAATAATTCAGCACTATACCATAGAAGCTGTTGGTATCGGTTTACTTTTAAATATTGTTGTACTTCGGGATCGCTAAAAAACAGTTGGAAAACGGAATACAAATCCTTTTCGCCATTTATGACTAAATTAGACCAGTTTTGTAAACCGATCATTAACTTAATAATTGAATCTACTTCTAATCCCTTATCCTTTTTATCTTTGCTCAAATCACTCAGTGTTTTGTTAATATACTTAGAGAGCCGCCATTCATCAAATAAACTTCGACTTAGGAGCTTATAATTATCATTAGATTTGAATCGTCCTAATTGGTGAACTATAAGATACGAAAATATTATACCCCATTCAACTTCAGATGATGGAAGTAAGTTGATAAAAATGTCTTTATATTCCTCTGGAATTCTCAATTCTCCTACATTATGTTTTAATTTAAGCATTACTTTAATTCTTAATACGATGTCATTCTTGATATCTGTAAAATCCTTTTGACTTGATGAATACTTTTTTACTTCAAGTAAAAATGCATCTAGATTATTGTAAATCAATTCCGCTTCTTTTTTTACTTTATTTGGATTTAGTAGATCTTTTAATGAGCTCGTATTGATTAAAGTCTTAAAAGATTCATGCAATGGTTGATATATAAGTTCATGTAGAGTTTCATGTATGTTAGGGACACCCTTACCATTTAGAAGATCATGAAGCTGGGCATAATGGAAAAACTCATTATCGTTGAGTATTTGAAAGTCCGTAAACAAGAACTTCTGATATGCATGGAGTTCAATATATAAACCGTAATCATGGAGTTCCTTATTTCGTCTTATGTATACCAATCCAGTAAGAGAATCTTTAAAGATACAATACCCTTCCACAGGTAATTTTAAACCTTCTGCTAAGGTTCTCTGGATTATCTCTTTATTATCGTTTACTTTATGGGCAAATCCAACTGAATTTTTTATAAAACCGCTTACCTCAGCGTACCTATTATGAAAAATTATTAATGCACACTCATTATTAACCCGGTTAGAATACGCAAACACATCTTCGTTGACTACATTCCCCGTCCAAAAATCATACAGTAAAAAATTATTAGCATTAGCATAAAGATAGCGTTTCTTCATTATCGGGAATATAATTTCCTTATGATGCTCTAGTAAGCCTAAATTGATTTCTTCATCCCAGTAAGCCCGTCTGTATTCCATGCCATACTTTTCGTGATATCCTTCGATTTGTCCATGGCTAAACATTGGAAGCCCTGGCATGGTTACCATCATTAAACAAACGCCAAAATATTTATCTCCATCAGCAAATTGTTTTATAGCGGTTTCTTCATCTGGATTACTCATAAAATTTACAAATCTTTTAAGAATCTCTGGATCGAATTGGAGAGTATTTTTTAATACTAAGCGATACATAGCGTTATCCTCATCGCTAAGCATATTCATAAACGCAGAATTGTACACACGATGCATCCCTAGTGTTCTCACAAAAAATCCTTCAAGAAACCAGAATGCCTCGGCTAATAATAATGTATCTGGATTTTCCTTATTGATCCTGTCAACAACTTCTCGCCAAAATTCTGCTGGCATCGCCTTATAAAACTCATCTTTGGAGATTCCATGCTCCGCTCTTGAAGGTATAGCACCTCCAGTTCCAGGTTCTGGAAACCATAATCTTTGGTAATGTTTTCTTGTGAGGGTCATTGCAGCATCAAACCGAATAATAGGGAACATCTTGGAAACGTGCAAAATAGTCTGAATAACTGCTTCTCGAACCTCTGGATTTAAAAAATCCAATTGAGCTGTATCATTCCATGGAAAACTAGTACCGTCATTTCCATGATAAACATACTTGATTTCGCCAGTACGAAAATTTTCGAGTTTAAATGTAACGGCGGCATCGGTTCTAGTAAAATATTTATCCTCCAGAAATATGCCTACATTAGGATCTCCAGATAAATTCTCACCTGAAAAATTGTAAGATGGAAACGGAGAATATGGCAAAGAAATATACCAATCTGGATGTTCTAATACCCATTTTGAAACAATTCCAGTGTGATTAGGCACCATATCACAAGCGAGACGAATTCCTCTCTCTTTAGCCCTATTTTGTAAATTATCATAAGAATCGTAACCTCCTAAATCATGCGCGATAACATAATCGTAAGTTGAATAAGCACTAGCTTCTGCTTCGGGATTACCACACCATCTTTTAATTGTTTTGGACGCTTGACTTCTTTCCCATAATCCAATGAGCCAAAGGCCGGTAAAACCCCATTCTCTCAGTTGATTTAATTCTTCATTGGGAATATCATGTAATTTAGAAATTGTTCTATCGTACTTTTTCGAAAGCTGATCCATCCAAACATAAATATTTTTAGCGATCATTATTACTTTTGGCATCCATTCTTTATCGATAGTATAATTTTCTATTTCCAAAGAATCATATTCATAAGCTTCTGACTCTCCAGGGCCTAGGCCCCTTAACATCTCTTCTTCTCTTATAATATCAAGAGCGATTAAGATTTGAAACGTATACTTTCCTAATATTGACCCCCAACTGTCATGAATGTATGTTAATTGTTCTCGAATTGAATGTGGATATTTTTCTACCGGTTCTTTCAACATTTCAATTAAATTTTGATTATTCGGTCCAAATTTAGCTTTCTCTTCAAAAAAATTAGAGATCTCATCAACAATTTCCCTATAAGCTGTCCGTTTTTCAAGCGATTCATCGTCAAATAACTCAATAAAAGGAGAATAGGAGGGATTCATATTTCCGAGCCAAAGATTTACAAATTCATCAACAAAATGGATTTCGTTTTCAACTCCCTCAACCTTATCTTTTAAAAAAGCTTCAATTTTTTCTGCTTCTTGGTATACAATATCAGGAGGAAATTCCTCTATCAAGGAGTAGATTGCTCCATCTAATTTAGAACTGCCAATTTTTTTTTCTAAAAATTCATAAAGTTCGTTATTTAACAGTAAATTCTGGGTTTTTTCTTTGTACAAATTGTACAGGAATTTATTAATTTCGTATATTAATGCCATTCCATTAAATTCACCGATTCGAATGGCAATTTCCGGATAATTTATTAAATCTCTTTTTTGATTTAATTTTTGAACGAACATCCTAACTAAATGGATATTTCCGTTAAATTCAATATTACCCTTTTCTGAAAATTTAAACTCAGCAAATTCGTACTTATTCCTTGCGTCTCTCGAGATTTTCATGAGAATTACAACTCATTACTCTAACATTTATTAAAAGTGCTCTAATGTTAATTGACAAATGTATTTTAAAACAAGCTATACTAATTATATTTAGATATACTATACTAATTATATTTTCGATAATTCAAAATTTGAAAGGTTAAAATGTCTTCACGCGTACAAAAGTTAGATGAACTTAATAAAAATGGCCGAATTGTAGGAAGGGCTAATTATATATTTACACCCGAGATAGCGAGTTCTATTGGTTCTATTCATGGGAGTTCTTTTAAGAAAGACGAGACAATTGTTATTGGACGAGATTATCATAACGATAGCCGCATGTTAAAGAGAGGTTATACTGCGGGAGTAATGAGTACTGGAGTGAATGTTTTAAATCTAACAGATTGTACATTTCCATTATTAGAATTCACCATAAGACGATTTGGAGCAAGTGGAGGTGCCTATTTTTCAGGAGGTCATCTATATAGCGAAGATGTAGGAGTAAGATTTGCAGATGCTGGTGGTATAGAATTAGCACCTCAAGAAATAGAAAAAATTATTGAGTCATACAATACCTACCCTGCTCAAATTAGACGCGTTGATCCCAGAAGGATTGGACGTATTAGTGCAATCCCTCAGACTCAAGATGTGTATATAAAATCATTAGAGCAATTTGTCAGCAAAAAACTTATCAAGGAGGCTGATTTAAAAGTTGTAGTTGATTGTTCTTTCAGTCCAACAGGTAAAATAACTCCACTCTTAATTAATGAAGTAGGGGTAGAAGTAATTGCGTTAAATACTCATTACCGTGAGAGATCACTAGTTCCGGTTCCAAGCATAAATACTATTAAAAATACTGCAGATATCGTAAAAGCATCAAATAGTCATTTAGGAGTGTGTTTTGACGTTGATGGATCGCGATTATTGGTAGTTGATGAAAATGGTTTAGAAATTAGTTTCGAAGATCTTTTGATGTTCTTCGTCTCTTACGATGAAAAAATCCAAAAGGCTAAAAATAGTACGATAATTACGACACCTTCAATCTCTCGCGTTGTTAAAGATTTTATAAAGGAGAGCGGGCATCAAATTAAACTTGTAGAAAATTATCCTGGTGAGCTCTCTCGTCAAATAAGACAAGAAAGAGCTTGTTTTGCTGCAGCAGATTCCTTAAAATTTTATTTTCCTCATTATTCTCCTATAAGCGATGGTAACTATATTTTACTTAACATTTTAGAAATAATGGCTCAACAAAAGGATTTAATTAGTTCTCTTACAAAAGGGTTTCCTAAGGGTATAAAAGTCAATAAAACAATACCAGTTTCGTCAGAAGTATTGGAAACAATCCACAACAAATTAATAGAGTTTGCAGATGAGCATGACTTGAAGTATCAAGATATCATCAATGAGTTAAAAATAATTGACGATGATGTGTACGTAAATATTAAGGTTGCTCTTAATAGAAATGCGATCTTACTCTCTGCTGAGTCGGACGACAAAAACAAATCAGAAAAAATGATATCGGAGCTATCAAAAATACTTTCCAAATTTTAATCGCACAAAAACACTAAAATTTAATTACATGTAAAGGTAAATAATTACTAATTTTAGCATATTATTTTAAACCACGAAGCGAAATTAAAAATGGTCTGGTATTAATTTAAAATAATATGTTGTTATAATATATATAATTGATAACTAAATTAAAAATAATAATTAGAAGAGAGTTTTTATTATGGCTGTATTTGATATAAATTCTATAATTATCACTGGAACTTTATTTGTTATATATGGAGTTTTTTTATTTTTCGATCTTTTCAAGAGAAACGAAAAATATGGTTATTTAGCGTATATTGTTGCTTTAGTACCAGTAAATTTTCTATGGTTTCTTCAGTTTGATGTTCTAGGGACGTATTTGATATTATTTATACTATGGAATCTGTGTTTATTACGGGATTTGTTTGGAGTTTCACGAAAAAACGATCCAAAACGAATCAACGACATTTTGCTATACCTGGTGTTAGGAGTTATAATTCAAATTACTATAACAGCGATCTTACCGGTGTCAATTGTTAGTATGCAAACTAATACTATGGTGTACGGATTTTTCTATTTTCCGGATATTTATACTGCTTCGTTTGGTATTGAACTCTGGGTTAATCCTACAATATTGCTCGGCTTCCGAATACTTGCTTCTGTGTTGATAGGATTAGTCATAATTCCTTTGCTTGTTGATCTTAGAGATGAAGAGGTACCTCTTCCTATATTCATTTTCGTAATTGCTCTGTTTATCCTCCCTTTTCTATATTTGAGCTTTATTTGGCTACCAGAAGCGATGGGAGTATTAACTTTTCTTATGAGCGTCATCCTATTCATAGTATTGCTTATTATTACTAGGAGCGGCAAAGAAGTCAAAAAAAAGAAATAAACTATAATTTT
>JAHLWV010000254.1 GCA_019057735.1 Promethearchaeota archaeon
CAATAATTACTGGGGATTTATTCACTTCTATATTTTGACCCATCAAAGCAGAATCTATTTTTATTTTCAACCACATCCTCTCTCCAGTAGTCGCATAACACATCCTTTGGTTTAAACTCTGAATCAAACTTTTAGATTCTAACTTATCAGAAAATATAGCAGCAATCCCAGGTTTGTATCTTAGAATTGGGACTAAATTTTTCATATTATATTGTTTTACTGGACAACCAGGATGCGAATAATGATCGTCCCCCCCACCTATGAATCCTAATTTAAATCCATTATTTAGTGCCCAGATTACACTTCCTTTTTTCTTGTTGTTAACTAAAGGTCTATAATTGCCATTAATTGTTTCGCTAGAACCATGTGAAGAGTAGATTTCTACAACCTTTTCCATTTCGTTATCAACTTCGGTCCATGATGTACCCATTACAAAACTTATTGGAGTATGGGAAATAATGGCACAATTTTCATCCTTTAGTGCGTCATAGAGCTGGTGCTGAAAACACCCCTCTTTTGAATAATAATCAACTAAAGGAGCGTCTTTAGCTAACTCTAATGGAAATAACATTACTTTATCTGAGATTGATTCGTAAGGACTCTTTGTTTTTGTAGCACTAGTAACACAATAATTACGTCCTGACCATTCGTACGCCGGAATTGCTGTAAACTTTTTATCAGTCCATTCACGACACAAATCTATTAGAGATTCCCAAATAGCTTTGTTATATGGATATGAGATTTCTTTTCGACCTTCCATAAAAGTGTTACTTCTTTGGTTTAGATGATCTCCTAAAGCAGCAAAATCATGAAGTACTACATTTTTTGCGTAGTGAAATGCATCCGTGCCCGTGCCCATACCATCAGAAAATTCTCTAGTATGTATATGAGTATCCCCCCAGTAAACTTGACTCGAGATATCCTTGTCCCAAACAATTGGATTTGAAGTTCCAGTAAGATTTCTATTACTAACATATAACTTCCCAATATTTGATAATATTTCAGAAGATACGGGATACAGCGTGAACCCCATATTATATCTTAATAACCTACTGATTTTTGAATTTGGTTGGATTTCTTCCTTAAATTTCAAAGCATGTTCAATTAATGAGTAACCCTCTCTCATCGTTGCTTTATTTGGGAAGTTTAGGCAACTATCACCTTGAATTTCAACTTCTCCATTGAATTTATAATCTCGATTTCCAAATTTATCTAAAGCAACGATTTCAACATCCACTGGTTTTCCACGGTAAATAGTAGGGATTTTAATAAGAAAAAAAGAAGCATCTTCTGAGATCATAGAAATTCTTTTTAATCCTATTCTATTGAACACTTTTTCTTTGGGAAGTTTAACATCTAAAGCGAAGTAAACTTCATCTATATAGGCAACATCTCCAGCAGTATTTACTTTCTTCAATTTATTATATTTAAACTCAATTGTATCCCCAATGCTCATTGGGTCGTGCAATATATAACCTACCATTAAAAGGGATTTATTTGCTTTAATCTTCCCTTTCACAGAGGATTCGACAGAGCAAAATTCATTCTTTAAATTGATTGGCTCCCATCCGTACGGGATCACGAATCTAAATAGAGTACGGCTAGGATATTCTTTCTTTACTTTAAGAATTATTTTAATTGATGTTTTGCTGTTAACAACTATTTTTTCATCGATATCAAATGTAATATCATTGACATTATCTAATCTCACTCTATAATCGAGATACTCAAGATTATCTTTTTTTTGATCCATTTTCATCTGTTCTTACGATAATTAAGTTTAATTTCAAATCAATTTTAAGGAAACTGAGCGGATTCTATGCCTGACTTAAGAGATTAGATATATATTCCCATTTCTTGTTGATTTTTTCAGCAGTTCGCAACCGATTAAATATTTTATATTCAAAGGCTCCAATTAAATTGTATAAACCTTTTACTTCCTTGTATACATCGTAATTTTCGAAGGCAGTTTTATAATCTTCAATATTCTCTGCACTCCATATATCTTCCTTCTCTTTCATTTTCTTTGCTACATTTTTAACCCAGAATTGACTCATTTCCATTGAATAGTATAAACCTGAAGAACCAAATGGGTTAACAAATCCTGCACTATCTCCAATAAGAACAACACCAGGACGGGGTACGAAATCTTTTACCATTCGTGCATTCGGGAGTACTGTTACTTCTTCATAATCAATTTTTGCCGCCTTAAAAAATTCGCTAAAACCGGGGTAATTTTTCTTCAAATTATCCCAGACCTTTAAGATTTCCTTATCATCCGGGACAATTACGGTTTTCATTTGAGGAACTTGTGCCATTCGCAACATTAATCCCACTTCTAATCTTTTATTCTCTAAAGGAAAAATATAAGCCACACTCGGAGGAAAATTAGGTGAATAGTTTAAATCCCCATTTCCAATGAAAAAGAACTGTAAACCAGGAGTCTTCTCAATCTCTATGTTAGCTTCACTAACTAAACATTTAATTATTGGACAATTAATTTCTTCATCGTAGGGGACACCATAATATCTCCCAATTACACCTGCATATCCACTACAATCCAAAACTGCTTTTCCATAAATTGTAATGATGTTACTGGACTCATCTTTATATTTTAATCCAATGCATACCCCATTTTTCTCAATTGGTTCTATTACTTCACTCTTAAGTAAAATTTCAACCCCTACTTCTTCTGCTTTTTCTACGAACCTATCGATAAATTCCCTCCATTCGAAAAAATAATGAGGGTATTCGCGGTAAGTAGTTGTTATCTGTAGATTTCCAGGAGAATGCCAAACTCTATCTCCATTGGATTTAAATCCTATAGATGATAAAAAATCTTTACCTAGAATATCATCCACAATAGAATACTGACCCATTCCCTCGCCACGAGGTTTTGGCCCAGCTTGCTCTCCCTTTTCTATGACAACTACTTTGAAGCCTTCTCTGGCAGCTATTATGCTGGCAGTTAGCCCCGCCGGGCCTGCTCCGACGATTACAAAATCAAAAATGCTTGAATTATTTGATGCCATAAATTGAAATAAGAATAAGGAAAATTAATTACTTTTGGTGATTCCACATCAAATGCGATAGTGTCATTGATTACGAATGAGTCCATAGGAAATCATTTTTAACGCTTTAGCCATTAAGAATTATTATTGATCTAAAAAAACGTGATAATTCTTATGTTTGATGTCGTTATATCTGGAGCAGGTCCGGCAGGCTCAAGATGTGCTCAAATTCTTGCTGAAAATGGATTTGATGTCGCTTTACTTGAAAAAGATGTAAACTGGAGAAAACCCTGTGGAGGTGCTGTAAGCTCGAGAATCTTCAAGTATTATCCCAAACTGCGAAAATTAAATTATTCTCCCATCACTGGAATGACCATATATTCTGGTGATTACCATAAAATATCTTATTCTTGGAAAAATGTTAGAGATTATTCGATAAATGTCGATCGTTTAGAATTTGATAACTTTATAAGAACAACTGCTATAGACGCTGGAGCTCATCTTTTCGATAAAAACCTTTCCGTTGATTTTGTTACAAAAAACAAAAAAAAAATTGGAATAATAACAAAAAGTTCTGTTGGTACAAAAGAATATTTAGGAAAAATCTTAATCATCGCTGATGGTATGAGCTCGAAATTAGCCCCTAAATCTGGTTTGAAAGGAAAATGGAAAATCGACGAAATTGGATTATGTAAATGTGCTATTATGGAAGGAGAAAATTCTTTAGATAAGCAATCTATGTCTATGTTTTTCCGAGCATATAAGGGGTATGGTTGGATATTTCCAATTGATGAAAAGAGGTTTAACATAGGGTGCGGCACTTGGCTAGAAGAAAATTTAAGCACAAACTTAAATCATGCATATGAAGAATTCATAAATGACCCCCATATAAAGAAATTCTTTCCTAAAACTCAATATAAAGAAATCTGGAAAGGTGCATACCCTATTCCAGCATTAGGAGTGAAAGAAAAAAGTTTGTATGGAGAAAACATCATGATCATAGGTGATGCCGCTGGATTCGTGTCTCCAATTAGTGGCGAGGGCATACATCCTAGCGTAGTATCTGGGCAAGCTGCTGCAGAAGTCGCCGTTGATGCCTTGGAAAATGATGATATATCGACGAAGAGCTTAAAAAAGTATAAGCAATACCCTAACATTAAGAAAATAATTAGAAATTTTAAGATGAAAGTTTCGATGGTTGAATTTCTATTTGAAAATAATGGTCAGAATCTTTCAAAAATGTTTGAACTAGCAGACACAGACGATAAAATAAGAGAAGAAGTCATTAACATGTTCCTATTTTCCATACCACCCTCTAAAGAATTGCTTTTAAAAATCCAATCTTAA
>JAHLWV010000255.1 GCA_019057735.1 Promethearchaeota archaeon
AAAAAAATCTTCCGAAGATTAAAAATTTGCAAGTTATCAAATATGATTTTTAATTTATGTTCTGTTGTAAAAAAATTATATTAATAATTTAAGAAATTTTTTGTAAATTAACACATACAGAGGAATAGATATGCTTTATCCACAAAGAAATAAGCATCGCCATATTGTCGACTTATCTGGGATTTGGGAATTTCGATTAGACCCTGCTGATAAAGGGGTTGGAGAAAATTGGACCAAGGGATTAAAAAGTGGATGTCCAATTGCTGTACCTGCCAGCTGGAACGATCAATTTGCTGATGACCGGGATTTTTTAGGACCCGCCTGGTATCAACTAAAATTTACGATACCACGGGGATGGGATAAAAAGAAGATCATGATTCGATTTGGATCGGTTAATTACCTCTCTGATGTGTGGTTAAATGGAGAACCGGTAGGACATCACGAAGGAGGGCATCTACCATTTGAGTACGAGATATCTGATAAGATTGTGTCGGAAGACAATCTTCTTGTAGTTAGAGTAGATGGGAGATTGTCAGATAATCATGTGCCACCTCGCGGGCGTCCAATGAATAATCCTCCAACTAATTTTGATTTTTATCCATTTTGCGGAATACATCGGCCAGTGTTGCTTTACGCTATTCCTAACGAAGGATTAAGAGACATAACAGTTAGAACATCTATAAAAGATACCACGGGAATATTAGATGTTACAATAGAAGCCATTGGCCTAAATGATGCCTATGTGAATCTCTATCTAAAAGGATTTGGTTCAGAAATAACTAACACCTTAAAAATTGAGCAAAATATTCAAAAAATCACTTTAGAAGTAAAGGGAGCGAAGTTTTGGAATACAGAAACACCTAATTTATACGATCTAACAGTCGACATCGTAAAAGAGGACATTATAATTGATTCTTATTCACTTAAAGTAGGAATTCGGACTATAGAAGTGAAAGGAGATAAGTTGCTATTAAATGGGAAACCCGTATATTTAACAGGATTTGGACGTCACGAGGATTTTCCAATTACAGGGAGAGGATACGTTCCAGCAGTAATAATTAAAGACTACTCATTGATGAGTTGGATCGGAGCTAACTCTTTTCGAACTTCGCATTATCCGTACTCAGAACAAATGATGGATTTAGCAGATCGTCTTGGCTTTTTCGTCATCGACGAAATTCCAGCTGTAGGTCTTACATTTAAAAAAGATGTAATTGAAAGGCAACTGGAATTATGCAATCAATACATTGAAGAATTGATAAAGAGAGATAAAAACCATCCAAGCGTTATAATGTGGAGCTTGGCAAACGAACCGCGTAACAGCTTGAAATCTGGGGAATTCTTTAGAATTTTATACGACAGGACAAAAGATTTAGATAGTACTCGACCCGTAACTGTAGTAAATATGATGGGTGTAAAAGAAAAAGCTTTTGAATTCTGTGATGTATTATGTATCAATCGATATTACGGATGGTATTTGCAACCAGGAAATATTGATGAAGCCTGCGAAACTCTTTCAAAAGAAATGGACAAATTATATGAAAAACATCGTAAACCAATTATTCTAAGTGAATTTGGTGCGGACACAATTCCTGGATGGCATTCTCAACCTCCTGAAATGTTTAGCGAAGAATATCAAACGGAATTCATAAAAAAATATATTAAAGTCTGTCGGAGTAAACCGTATGTAATTGGAGAACATGTCTGGAATATGTGTGACTTTAAAACATCTCAAGGAATTACTCGAATGGGTTCGATAAACTACAAAGGTGTGTTTACTCGAGATAGAAGGCCTAAAATGGCAGCACATCTATTGCGCAAGTTATGGAAGGAAAAAGACTAAAAATTAAAATATAGTGGTGGAATAATGAGAAAAGATTTAGAAGGATTAACCAAAGAAGAACTGATGGATTATATTAAGGATTTAAGTAAAAATTGGCTTGCAATTGACGGTACTTGGTTTCAAGCCGTGGAAAAGGAACTTGGATTGGAGAAAGCCATTGAACTCGATGCAACACAGTGGAAAAGATTTACTATTATTGAAGCAAAACGAATAATGAAACGGTTCAAAATTCAAGAAAATGGAGGAATTCCGGCATTGGTTAAGGCGCTAAATTATAGAATTTACGCTAACATAAACGTACAAGAAACAGTTGAGATTTCTGAGGATCGTTGTATTTTTCGGATGAATGATTGTCGGGTCCAATATGCAAGAAAAAGAAGAAATCTTCCAGATTTCCCTTGTAAACCCGTAGGGATTATTGAATACGAAGATTTCGCTAAGACTATAGATCCAAGAATAAAGACTAAATGCATATGTTGCCCACCTGATCCACATCCTGATAACTATTATTGTGCTTGGGAATTCACGATTGAAGAATAATATCTAAAAAATAAAATTAATAATGGTTGTAGTGTGATTACTATTAAATTAAAAAAAAATTAATAATTATTCAAAATAACAAAAAGCTGTATGAATATGTTTGATAAATCGCATTGTAAAGATTGTAAAACAGTTGCTTGTATGATGAAGTGTCAATGGATCAATTTTGAGAGCATTGACGCAGCTAAGAAAGAAGTTGCTAAATTGATTAATGAAGATGAGGATTGTCGCATATTAAAGGAATGTATGCTATGTTTTGCCTGTGATGAGTATTGTACATATAATTCACATCCTTTTGATCTAATAAACGAGTTGCAAGAAAGGTACAATTCTCAAAATATTTTACCTGCAATTGCTCAAAATGCAATCGATGGGTATGGAGCAAAGGGAGAATTTGTACCGCGCCCGATTGATCCTGAAAAGCCAATTCTAGATAAATGCGCGTTTCCTAAAATGAATGTAAAAGAAATGAAAGGGCCGATGTTCGATGACCTACAAACAGTTGGAGGTTTACATTACTTTTGTCAATTAGTATATCAACACTTAGCAAAACCTTCCATTATCAAGGAAAGGGTACCAATAGTTCTTGAAAACTTCAAAAAAGCTGGCGTTAATAGGGATACAGAGGTCATCTGTTGGCATGATGAGTGTTATGGGTTGTATACCTCGTATTGTCAAAGGAACAACATTGAGGTACCTTTTAAACCCGTCCATATTTTTGAATATGTATATAATTATCTTAAGGATCACGAATCTGATATAAAGAAATTAAACCTAAAAGCTGCTTATCAGCGTAACTGTTCCAATCGTTATGTGCCTGAAACTGATGAGATCCTCGATAACATATGTGAACTTATTGGGGTAGAACGGGTTGCTAGGAAATATGATAGAGAAAATGGTATCTGTTGCGCTGCACCCTTCGCACCGAGGGGTCATAAAAATCTCGTTCGTAAAACTCAAAATAATAACGTTCAGGATATGGTAGACCATGGTGCTGAGGTTTGTATATTCAATTGCCCGATGTGTAAGGATACATTAGAAAGGAAAGTTACTGCTAAAGGAATGAAATGTTATTTCATTAGCGACTTAGCTCGACTTGCTTTAGGGGAAAAGTTGGAATATTAAGTTTTCCCTATTTTTTTTTTCTTATCATAATTATTATTAGTGTAGAGAGATTTATATACACAAATCAAATCAAATCAAATTATAAAAGTGTGAAGAAAATTTTCGACGAATCTAATTGTGATAAATGTGAAAATGTGGATTGTTTAACTCGTTGTCAATGGATAGAATTTAGCGATGTTGAAGAAGCACGAGCAGAAAAAACTAAAATGAACAACGGAGAGGAATCTCGAGTGTTATCCGACTGTGTTACTTGTTTTGCGTGCGAGGAATATTGTCCTTACGAGTCTCATCCTTTCGATTTAATAACGGAATTACAGGAGAAGTATAATTCGTTAAATATTAATCCAAGTATACTAGAAAATACGATAAATAGATTTGCTCCACACGATCAAGTGAGATTTAAAGAAATTGATCCGGATAAACCCGTGTTAAATAAATGTGGATTAGGTAAAATAAACGCAAAAAATATGGAAGGGCAATTGTTTGAAAACTTACAATATGTTAGCGGCCTTGATTTCTTTTGTAATCTAATGTATCATCATTACGCAAGAGATTCCGTTATTAAAGAGAGAGCTCCAATAATTTTAGAAAATATTAAGAATCAAGGTATTAAAGAAATGATTTGTTATCACGACGAATGCTATGGATTCTACGCTTCTTTTTGTCCTCGGAATAATATAGAACTTCCACCCGGTTTTAAACCTATTCACGTTTACGAATATCTCTATAAATATTTAAAAGAGCACGAATCTGATGTTAATAAACTTAACATGAAAATTGCTTATCAAAGATCCTGTTCAAATAGATTTATTCCAGACTCGGATGAGTGGGTAGATAAAATCTGTGAGT
>JAHLWV010000037.1 GCA_019057735.1 Promethearchaeota archaeon
TTGGTTGGCATTTTCGTTTACGCCCTTTTCTAATATAGCTTCGTAATCCATTAAAGGCATTCCTATTCTTGTATATAACTTCCTTTCATCTTCATAGTGCTGTTCAGATAAAATTGAACATACTATTTCTCTTATATGTGGACCTGAGAGAAATCTAATGCTAGAAGATATAATCCTTCTGACCACTAATTCAGTAATTTGATCTGCAGATTTTTGATCCAATCCGGTTTCTTTCATAATACTTTGTTTTATTTTTAATGGGTCAAAAGGCACGACATCGCCTTCCGTTCGGGAGACGTTTGGTAGTAAATTTTTTAGAAACCCACTTTCAAGACCTTTTTCTTCTTTTCTTGTATCAGATTTTGGAGTTAATATCATATTAATCATTTTTTTTTTTTAGTTTAGTATTTCTAAATATGTGATAAAGGTACATGATTAGGTTTAAAGTCTAAAATTTTTGTCGGCGCTATGAACCGAAACAATACCCTTAACGAATATTTCTCATCGTTTATACTTTGCCTCTTTTGATATAAAAATGTATTTTTTTTTCCGTTATAAAGTTATTTAATTAATATTTTATTCAAAACCTTAATACCCAGCTAGAACGTTCGCAGGAAAAACTCTGTTCTCTTTGAAAATTTCATTTGGGCAATTCATATTCTCGATATTTCACGCTATATATTAAAATTGTCGTCTTTCCCGATTTTGTAATTTTTCATTGATCTGTACTAAATTTAATAACCATTAACTACGAGTACAATTACAGTAAAAGATGAAATAATCAAAAATTCTATGTGTTTACTATGAGTAAAAAACCAGTAAATAAAAAATCTGTTAATGCCGTTGAAATGTTACCTGGAATTTACAGGAAAACGTTAGTATATAATAACGACATGATGCTATGTTATTTCTCGTTAGATAAAAATTCGAATGTGCCCTTCCACTCTCATAAAGAGCATCAAATAGGTTATGTAATAACAGGAAAGTTACGATTCGAAACTGAAAATGGAACCATTGTAGTAGGAGCCGGCGATAGTTATGTTTTTAAATCAAATGAAAAACATGGAGCTACAATCTTAGAAGATTCAGAGGTTATAGATGTATTTAGCCCTTCAAGAAATGATTATAAGTAGTCGTTCAACAGTAGCAATAGGTATCTACCATTGGTAGGCAGAAACAACTATAATCGCGATCACGCAAAACAGAAATTCGCCCTTCAACCAATCAACAAACAATTTCTTTTTTTGATCTCTATTTTTTTTAATTCTCGTTGCAAGAGCAAAACTTATCGCACTATTCGTTCCAGTAAAAATGATCATGCTAAAACTTGGTGCATTTAGCTGCAATTCAATAAATCCAAAAATAAAGTCAGCAACAAAAAACGCTCCGAGATATACGAGCAAGATCAGTAAAAATATCCACCCCGAAAAATAAATTATTCTTTCAAATTTTAGATCTTCTTCCAACAAGCTCCCATCGAATCTAGTTGATTTTTTCTTTACTTTTGACATATTGTTTATACCATAGTAGTTATAAAAAATGGAATGGTTTATGATTCTTAATATTTTTTTTTTCCAATGGTAAATGTTGCGAATTTTAGGGTTTGTTTTTTAGGTATATAATAGCTTTCGCAATATCTCCGTCACTATCTACTAACGCCGCATTAGCCTCTTCCTTATTTACTTTTGCTTGAGCGGCTACTAACATAACATCATTTTCGGTAATAACTAGTTTAGAAACGTCCTCTTCCGTTGGTTCAAGACTCTTCGCATCTACTCCCTCTTCAATTGTAAATTCTCCTGAGGAATATTCCTCTGCGTCACCAATGACTTGATACATTTCCTGACCCATTTGCTTCATTAGGACTACTTCTGGTTGATCGATTACTAGAGTTTTATCTTGACATTCGATAATAACTCGCGTTGCATCGATCTGATCCATTTCAATTCCCTGTTGCTGCATTCGGCGACGCATCTGTCTGGAAGCAAATTGCTGGCCTTCTCTCTTCTTAGTTGCTTGGGGGCGAGTTGGTTTGCTTTTTTCTTTTTTTTGCATCTCTTTTGGTAATTTTACCATTTTTTTCAACATTTCCAAATGTTATTTTGTATACTAAAATAATTTAGGTTATAATTTAGATTTTCCTATTCCTCTCCGTATTTTTAGTGCAATTCCCGTTTGAAAACTCCTAATATAAGGGACTGGAATCACTAACTTACCGATTGCTAATAAATCGTTGTTTTGATTAACTACAATAACCTCATCGTTGGGTCTTAATGAACTATCGATATCAACTACGTGCTTGCAAAAGACGTTTCGACCTTTTCTAATGAATTCCGAGACTTCGCTTAAGACTACTGCTCTAATTTTAGGTGAGGGTGTATTATCGATTATTCTTCCGGCAGAAAAGAGACTAAGCGTGAAAAATCCATTCGTAGGTCTTAAATTAAGCAATAAATTATTATCCTGGTAAATATGTTTTATTTTTCCTGTGTTTCTGGAAAAAAAAAAATGAATCTCGCTTTCGTCTTCAAACAAGATATCAGTTATCGCTTGCCCAAATTGGTAATCGCAAATGGCTTTAACTTTTCTTAAAGCCAAAATGAATTTAATATCCATATTGATTTACTTACAAAAGATTTACAAAAAATAAGGTTGGAGCAAATAAATATATTTGGCTAAAAACAGTTAGGAGTATAGCTTCGATTGATTTGAATTATCCCTCATCTTACTCATAACTTTATTTACCGCTTCTATAAAATCGTCTTTAACAATTGTTTCTTTGTCTTTTCTTATTGCGAACATTCCAGCTTCAGTGCAAATAGCTTTAATATCTGCTCCAGTAGCACCTTCAGTTAAATTGACTAAAACCTTAAAATTAACCTCACCTTCAATGTTTAGATTTCTTGAGTGAATTTTAAAAATCGATTCTCTTGCTACCTCATCAGGCATGGGAAAATCTATCATACGATCAAATCTTCCTGGTCTTAATAAAGCAGGATCTAAGATATCAATTCGATTTGTTGCGCCAATTATTTTCACATCTCCGCGTTGCTCAAATCCATCCAACTCGCTTAGTAGCTGCATTAATGTCCGTTGAACTTCCCGATCTCCTGAGGTTGCGATTTTTAACCTCTGAGACCCGATAGCGTCTAATTCGTCTATAAATAAAATTGTAGGGGCTTTCTGTTTCGCTAAATTAAAAATCTCTCTTACTAAACGAGCTCCTTCTCCTATAAACTTTTGTACTAACTCCGAACCTATTATTCTGATGAATGTTGCGTCTGTTTCGTGTGCAACGGCTTTTGCTACTAAAGTTTTCCCAGTTCCAGGTGGACCGTAAAGTAAAACTCCCTTAGGGGGATCAATTCCTACCCTTTTAAATAATTCTGGTTTTAATAGAGGTAACTCAACGGTTTCACGAACTTCCATAATTTGATCGTCCAATCCGCCTACGTCTTCGTACGTTATATCCGGGACATTATCAATTACTTCCATTCCTTTCACAAAGGGATCTAACTTTGTTGGTAAGATTTCCATTATAGCAAATGTTCTCTGATTTAACGCTACTCTCATCCCAGGAGTTAATTTCTCGTTTTTTACTTTCCTACTCGGATTAACGACAAAGCTAGGCCCGGTAGAGCTTTTTACGATTACTTTCCCTGAATCCTCTAGCATATCTATTACAGTAGCTGATACTAAAGGTGGTTCCCTTAGCCTATCAATCTCATTTCGTAAACTGCTTAACTCCTGTTCTAACCTTAAACGCTCAGCATCTAGTAACTGTTTTTCAGTTTCTAAATTTCTTAACCTTTTTTCTAGATGTCTGGTATATGTAATTAAATATTCTTCATCTTTTGTTTCTTCTTTTCTTTTTCTGCTCTCTTTGATCGTTGTCAAGTAATTAAATCCCCATCTTTAACATATTTTAATATGAAGATACTACCTAAATTAATAATAACAATGTATTCATATAAATTTAAGGTAATACGCTAATATTAGATAGAACATGAGTTTTAAAAAATTTTTGGATTATAATTTATAACGAGCGTTGTCTAAAAACCAAAAATTATAAGAGTTCTATTTCCCAATCACAATATATAGTTAAGTTCCTTGAAAACTAATGAATGCATGGTTATTTTATGTCGAAAAAAATATCGAGTCAATTTGAGAAGGATTGCCCTATTTGTGGTGGAAAAATATGGGGGCGAGGGCAAAAAGTCTTAATAGAAGGAGCGAAAATCACTGTATGTCAAAGTTGTGCCCAGTACGGTGTTAAAATCAAAAATGTTCCTAGCGCTGGCAACAAAGTCAAGCAGAGATATAATAAACCTATATTTTCTGCTAAGAAAAAGGCGTATAATAGACAAATTGACAATGGTTTAGATATAGTAACAGACTATGTTAGTAAGATTAGAAAAGCTCGCAACTCTCGAGGATTAAACCAAGATCAATTTGCTCAAAAATTAAATGAAAAACCCTCCTTACTTCGGAGAATCGAAGCTGGAAAAGTTAAACCTACTATTAAATTAGCCAAGAAAATTGAACAAGTGTATGGAATTACTCTAGTCAAAAAGGTAGACGAAATTGAGCCTAGTACCACCCAGAACAAATATATGAAGAAATCTAGTAGTTCTTCTCTAGGAGATATTGCTATTGTGAAGAGAAGAAAAAAGTGACAATTAAATCTTTGGGTTTTAAAAAAAATCTAACTCAAGCTAATTGACTGATAAATCAAGTTTTTCAATTAAAACTATTTTTTCTTTTAGAAATTGAATCATTTCTCGATTATCTTGAGCTTCTAATGGACCACTACAATTGGGGCACTTAAAATTTAATTCAAAAGCAGAGTCAAAGTTAAATTTTAAGGTCGAATCTGGGCAATTCTTACATACAAAAAAGTAATTATTTTCCTCGAATTTTAACCGTTCCCTTAGTTTTATCTCAACAGTTCTCTTTTTTTCCATTAGGATTTCTTCGAACAAGTCAAATTCATGCCACCAATAATATATAAACCAACCCGTAGATTTATCGCGTATCCTCCTAAATTGAGCTAGTTTTCCACTATACAACTTGTAGAGCGTTTTGCGAACCGTATTTAATTTTAAAACTTCAACACCGTTTTCTTCAAAAACTATTTCTGGATTTAACTCTTTCATGCGTGCTTTAATCTTTTCAGTTATTCCCTCATCTGTGATATCTTCTTCTTCAGAATTCAATAATTCTATCCCGACTTCGATAGCGATATCTCCGGCTATAACGAATAAAAAGGTTCTTAGTAATGGGCTTAAATCCTTCATTTTGTTCTGTCTCTTATGATTTCACTATTTATTATAAATTTTAGTCTATTATAAAAGTTAAATTTTATGAATTGTATTAAAAAGGATCTAAGCGTCCAATTTATTATACTACTATAGAATACTGTTTCTCGATAAGGTCGCCATCAATCTCAACTGATCGAATCATCTTGCCTTTTCTTATCGCCATAACCCTTAACATTCGAGTATCTTTTATGTTTGTTGGAATCTCAATTTGGTTTATAGTATAATTGTTAAGAATTGTAAGTGATTTCCAATTGTTCGGAATTTCTGATTTAAAATCGGGGGCTGCTAAATCTAACAACATTTCGAGATTAGCCTCTGTATTATTGAGCATTCCAATACAAAATTGTATTCGTTTGCTTACGTCGTCATCTTCTACCTTTTTTTTCGACGGTTGAGGTATATTTTTTTTCGTGGTAACTTTGCAAGTTGCATTTCTGTTATACGACAAAAGTAAATAACTTTTTTCTCGAAATACACCAATAGCTTGGAGCAACAAATCTTTATTAATTTGGTCGATGATTTCTGCTTTAAAATTTTTTGTTTTACCCGTGGATTTTTTCAAAACCCAGTTTAACCCTATTTCTGATATCTCGTTTGCTATATCGCTACTAGCTATCAATTTTCCCTTAATTTCGAAATTATCCTGAGAATTAGAAATTGTTTTTGTTACAGCTTCTAAAATTAAATCTTCGTATTCATGAGCGCCTTTCAAAGTGAATTTTGCCTTAGTTTTGATGATTTTTAAAGCGGGGCCAATAAACACCCCCTTAGAATACCGGTAGAAATGGCGATGGATGTTCAGGTGCTGCTCAAAAGGATCTTCTAAAATTGGTTTTTTAACTAGTTCGCTCAAAAAATGCATTTTATATTTACCGTTTATTTTTTTATTAATATAAATCTAAATATGATAATATAATTAGAATATATCTTTAAATTTTAATTTATACAATAAGTAGTGAAGAAAATCAAAGAAGTAGACAATATAGCTTCAAATATTATTTCATATTTACAGATAAATTTAAAAGACGAAATTATTAGTATTTATGGTATTGGTAGTTATTTTGATAAAAATCTTCCATCCAGTTGGAGAAATGCTGATATTGATGTAATTGTAATAGTTTCTACTTTGGAAAATATTACTAAACTCGATTGGACCGATGTTCGATACGAAGTTAGAAAATTTGATAACCATTCCGTATGGATAGGATATAATACTATTCAAGGGCTAAAATCAAAAAAGATTTTCGTTCAGGAATCCTTCGCAAATTATGAATGGAGCCTAATGGATTTAAAATTTAAAGAAAATTCTCATCTTTTATATGGAAAAGATATTAGAGAGCAAATTCCAGACCCTTTTAGTTTAGTTTTTGATTATAACGATATTTTAGCTAGATGCCTTTATCATTTGGATAAAAGCCTAAAAGAGAGCAAAATTCGGGAGAATTCTGGACAAGATATGACAGAATTTACTAAAGCGGTATTTAAATTTGGATTCTATGTGTGCCTTTACTTCAGCGAAAGGTATTTTCTTACTTCTGTTCATAGCGTTTCGATACAACTTAATAAATTATTATTGGATAACGATATAAAGAACTCTATGCTTAATTTCATGAGTGAATCTATAATTTATAGGAGAACAAATAAATTTTCTAAAAAATTCGAACTCTTAAGAAAAAATTACATGTTATTTACGCTTTCTCTCCTCAGAAGTGGAATTCTTCATAAAAAGTACGAGTTTCAAGAGTTGTTGATATTTCTTAAAAATAAATTTAATGGGATGCCTTATCTTACCTCTTACCTTAAAAAAGCAAAAAACATATTTTATTCTACTAAAACAAATTAATTACGTTTTTATCTTCCCTTTGTTGACATGTTTAAATTCAGATTGATAAAGTTAAAAAAAAATAAATTATAAGATCTTATTCAACCTACAAAAATATAATACGATTTTAATGTTACTTATAATACTACAGATCAACGGGTTTCAAGTTCCCTCATTAACAGTTTGGATATTAGCGTGGATTTTTCTCACAATTGGATTAGTAGCTTTGATTACTTTAGTCGTTTATACTAGATACGGCAGAGAAATATCCATTAAACTCTCTATTATTTCAATCGGAATTTCTGCAGTATTGTTGGGTTTTTCTTTCCACTTCTTCCTAATTACATTTGGAATATAATTTTGCTTGGATAAATTGAGGATTGACCTTCTTTTAATACAAATACGCTAATAAATATTGTTATGAGTTAGCTCCTACCTTTTAAAAATCAATATTTTATTTAATAAATATTTATAAAAGAAGGAGAATTTGTTTTTCTTAATTTAAATAATAAACATACTTAAATATATAAGTGGAACGTCAAAAATGTTATTACAACTAGAAAGTACATTATTGTTTATACTTTGGTTAGTATTAGCTACTGTCATTGTCGCAATCATTCTTTACATTTCGGTATTACTTATAGCATCAAAAACTAAAGCTTCTGATAAAAAATTTGTAATAGTTATCTTAGCTTTTATCTTTGTTTTGATAATACCAATAATTTTAGGTGCAATAAATCAAGTGCTAGGCGTAGTAGGTAATTTAGTAGCTTTTAGTGGTTCAAACTATTTAACTCAGTTAACACCAATCATTGGATTTCTAATAATTTTAGTATTAACTAAATTTTTCCTCAGTATTCCGTGGGATCAGGATGTATGGATATCTCTATTAACACTGTTTTTCCTGTTCCTTCTCTATACTATGATACCAGAACTTTATAATTTCTTAGGGTTTGGACTTTAATTTTTTTTTTTTTTAAAATCATAATTAAAGCTTCTTTGCACAACCAATAAAATAGAGTAAAAAAAGATAGATTACTTAAATTTTTTCTTTCAACTTGAGCCTAGGAGCTAATCCAAGAGACATCATTTCTTGGAGAAGAAGTTTGAATGCATATGAGCATACGACCTTAGATATAATCGTTCCTTCCCCACATACTGGACAATATCTCTTATCTCTGTTTCTATCGTAAACAGCTAGAAGTCCACACTTCTCGCAAACTAAGACAACAGTTCTGTCGGATTCATCAAGAAGTCTTTCCTTTAACAACAAAGCAGCTCCGTGTCCTACTAAGCAATCTCTTTCCATCTCGCCAAATCGTAAACCACCTTCTCTTGCTCTACCTTCTGTAGGCTGTCTTGTTAAGATTTGAACCGGACCTCTCGCCCTAGCGTGGAGTTTATCGGCGACAAGGTGATATAATTTCTGATAATAAATCGGAGCGCAGTAGATACCCGCTTCATATTTTTTACCCGTAATACCATTATACATTACTTCTCTGCCGTTAAATTCAAATCCCGCATCAACCAATTGTTCTTGGAGTTTGGTAATATCTTTCCACTCGAAGGCAGTTGCGTCACCTAAAATACCCGTTGTACAAGCTATCTTACCACTAATACCTTCAAAAAGTTGTCCAAGCGTCATTCTTGAAGGCATTGCGTGAGGATTTACAATAATATCTGGAATAACGCCCTTGGATGTGAAGGGCATATCTTCAGCTGGTTGAACTAATCCAAGAACTCCTTTCTGCCCATGCCTTGAAGAAAATTTATCTCCTAATTCCGGAATGCGTAAATCTCTGACTTTAATTTTTACTAGTTTATTTCCATCAACAGTTTCTGAAATGATAACCGTGTCAACAATGCCTTTTTCGTTATGGCGCATGTTTTTTGATGTTTCCCGCCTGTTAGGCTGCATCAGTTCAAATTCTTCGTAAGATTTAATGAATCGTGGAGGTGAAGTTCTACCAATAAGGACATCACCGCCATTAACCGTAGTTTCAGGTTCGATAATACCATCTTCTTCTGATAATAATCTATAGGATTCAGCAGATTTAAACCCTCTTACGCCTCTCTCTGGTATCTCAAATTTATCTAATTCTCCTCCCGGATATTTTCTTTCTTCGGCGTCGTAGGTTCTAAAGAAGTGACTACGAGCTAATCCTCGCTCTATGGAGGCTTTGTTAATTACTATAGCGTCTTCAATGTTATAACCCTCAAAACTCATCATCCCAACTATAAAATTTTGTCCAGCAGGTCTACGATTAATGCCTATTATTTTCATAGGACTGGTTATAACGAGCGGTTGTTGTGGGTAATGAAGAGTATGACCCCGCGTATCCAGCCGTAGATGCATGTTTGCCGAGAATAGCCCTAAAGCTTGTTTAACCATTCCTGCTTCGTACGTGTTTCGAGGAGACTGGTTGTGTTCTGGAAACGGAATAATAGACGCGCAAATTCCTAATATGGCTGCCGGGGAGATTTCTAAATGCGTGTGTTCGGCCGTAATATCTTCTTCAAACATTGCAATATAGGCGTTTTCTTCTTCTTCTGCGTCTAAGTATTCTATAACGCCTTTAAGAATTAAATCTGACCAATTATATTTACCCTGCTTGATTTTTTCAATATCTTCCTTTATTATCAATAATTTCTTATTTTTGATGATAAATAAGGGTCGCGTGGCTCGTCCAGCGTCACAATTAATTTGTACCTCTTTAGAATCGTGATAATACCCAACATTAACGTGTACACCAATTTCTCCTTTCCGTCTTTTTTCTCGAAGTTGATTTGTGAATGGGTTATATTTTTGATGAATCCCAACTAGTTTTCCGTTAAGAAAAATGTTTACTTTTTCTCCTCTTATGCTTTTTACCTCACTTATCGGAATTACTCCGAGATCAAATAGTATATTTTCTATAATTTTTTCGTCTGCACCAACGGAAATTATTGAAGCAAGCCCAAGATTTTTAACTAGCCCACAATTTGGTCCTTCTGGCGTTTCTGCCGGACAAATCTTCCCCCATTGCGTAGGATGCAAATCTCTCGCTTCAAAATGGGGTTGACTTCTGCTTAAAGGCGATATTACTCTCCTTAAATGGCTTAAAGTCCCTACATGGTTTGTTCGGTTTAATAATTGACTAACACCAGCTTTTCCTCCAACCCAATTACCCGTTGCTAAAGCGTGCCTAATTCTTTCGGTAATTACGTCAGCTCTCACAGCAGTTTTAATGTTAGGTGCTCGTCCTCGTACAGCGGTACGTTCTAATTGATATTTAATATCTTTTACTAGGTTTAAAAACGCAACTCTAAAAAGAGAAGTGAACAATTCTCCCGCTAATTTCAACCTTTTGTTAGCGTAGTGGTCTTTATCATCGGCTTCTCGAAGCCCTAAGTTAAGTTCCATTACTTTTTGAGCCATTTGACCTAAATAATACGCTTTTTTGATACGGTCCTCTTCGGCATTTCCTATGTGAGGTAAAAGATACCGATCTAAAACTTGAAGCGCTCTCCGAATACGGTAGTCTTTTGTTTGGCCAATTGCGACTCTTTTTCCAATGTAATCTAATGAGTTTTGTTGGGATTTTTCAGAGTCTTTTAAAACCTGGATTTCAGACGCAACGTCTATAACTGGTATTAATTCTTTTTGGATATCTTCATTTTCCGAGATGGCTTCAAAAATTTCTTTGTCCGAGTGTAATCCTAAAGCACGCATTAATATTGCTAGGGGAATCTTCCCAGGCACCGAAGGAAAAGAAACTCTTAAATTACCATCTTTCTTTCTCTCAATAGTTACTGGTGCTCGAAATCCACTTCTCGTTGAAAAAACTTTTGCTTGGTGCGTGGCACTCGAGCTTCGACTTGCCTCTTCGGCTAAAATTCTATTAGGAGCTAAATCTTCTTGAGTAACCAGTACGCGCTCTGTTCCATTAATGATAAAATATCCTCCTGGATCAAGTGGATCTTCACCTCGATTAATTAATTCTTGTTCAGTCAGATTTTCCAAAGGGCATCGACAACTTTTTAGCATTATAGGAATCTTACCAATATAAATGTCTAATGTTTCTTCTGCCTCTTCCCTTTGAGTTCGTTCGTCTATAGTTATTGGAGTCATTTCTAGGATAATATCTGCTGCATAACTTAACTCTCGGATTCTAGCCTCAATGGGAGTGATTTCCATAGTAGCACCATCTGCCTCTCTAACTTTCGGTATTCCTACTTTGATCTTCCCAAAAGTGATTTTGAAACCCGGGATATCTGGTATTACCTCACCAGATTCAGTGACGATGCCTTGCATTTCGTCTTCAATAAAACTATTGTAAGAATCGAGGTGCTGGCGAACTAAACCTTTTTCGTCAAATAAGCTTTTTAGCACGACCCACTTGTCGCTATTGGATAATTTTTCAGAACTCAATTTTGATTAACCTATTAAAATATTATTTTTAAATAAAAAGTTTTTCTACACTTTTTCTTTCTTGACATAGCGATAATAATCTATATTTTTTACTGTTGTGTGAGATTCTCTAACAATCTTTATGATGTCCCCTTCTTTTGCGCCAATTGCTATTGAAACCGGGTCTTTATCAAACATTTGGGGTAAATCAGAAATATTAATTTTGTATTTCTCTAATAAATTCTGAGATTCTTCTTTTGTTAAAAGGTAATGTTTCGGGACTAGTTCATGAAGCAGAACATCTATTTTTCTTTTCTTTGTCAAAAAAAATCCTCTTTCCTCGCTAATTATTTCAAAAAATATTCTATTTCTAAAAAATTTTTCTATTTTTACGATTATTCTCTTAATTTTTTACAAATACTTATAGTGGTGTCGGTATTTTGAAAGATGAAAACTTCAACATTCGTTTAAATTGATGTTAAACTAAAAATCCAATATCCAGATCTCTTAAAAGTCACATTTATCTTTTCATATAAATCTGAAAGATTTTGGATTAAATAATTGTAAATATAATTTGCTCCCATTTTTTTTCTCATTACAAATTGAAATTGTCCATTTCTTTTCAGAAAAGATGGTATTTCTTTGCACAATGCGAGAAATTCTTTTCTACCGTTTCTTATTGGAGGATTAATGTAGATAGCGTCAAATTGGATATTTTTGTTTTGTAAAGGTTTAAAATAGCTACCATTCAAAACTATTATTTTACCTGATCTTTCGGATAAATTATACTTTATATTCTCCCTAGTGCACCAGAGTGCTCTTTTATTTGTATCGATTAAATAAACAGAGCTTTGCGGACTCATGTACGCTAGAACTATCCCAATGGGTCCATAACCACATCCTAAATCAAGTAAATGGCCTCCTTTTTTAGGAATAGTCATATGTTCAATAAACACTTGTGTACCCAAATCTAACTTTTTATAGGAAAATATCCCCGTGATCGTTTTAAACAAGTATAAATGGCGTCGTAGGCTAACTGGAACAGTAAAGACTTTAACTCTAACATCAGGAAATTGTGAGGAATAATGTTGGTTTTTTCTCTCCATGACGTCGATCTTTTCCTATTTGGTTTTAATCTCGTTCCACCTTGGATATATGCATCGTTCCATAAAAATTTTATTCGTTTCAGCAATAATTCCCGATTTTGCTTTGTAGATTTTCATGGCATCCATGTTAGCTGTACCAAAACCTATTAATTCTTTTTTGAGGGTCATATACACAATCTGCATGCCAGTTTGAATTCTTGCATCAACATAACACACTCCAGCAGAAGCTAGATCAGCTCCATGGCATAACGCATCAACAGCAGTATCTCTCACGTAAATTTTAGGGAGGTGGGATACGATCTTCTCCATAGGAAAAATTACTTTTCTTAAATAAGAATCGTCACTTTCATTTCTATAAATAGTGTAAGCATCTTTTAGATTTTGTAGAGTTATCAAACTTTCATCTTCTCTGAAATGGCCCACCCTCGTTCGCCTTAGCTCTAACATATGAGCTCCCGAGCATAAAGCTTCGCCGATATCAAAACAAAATTTTCGAATATACGTACCTGCTTCACATCCAACTATAAACAAGACGTGGTTATTATTTATTTCTAGGACTTTAGCGTAGTAAATCTCTCTTACTCTTAATCTTCTCACTACTGAGGACTTAATTGGAGGTGTCTGATAAATTTTGCCTGTAAAAATTTTAAATACTTTTTCAATTTTTTTTAAATTTTCGGGTGCATGTAATAGCATAACTCCTACATATTCTTTCCCCGCATACAATAATGCCGATAGAACCCGAGTAGCTTTCCCAAGTGCACAGGGTAATACTCCAGTAACTTTTGGATCTAACGTCCCCCCATGTCCTGCGTTATCCGTTTCTATTATTTTACGAGCCCACGAAACTACTTCATGACTTGTGGGACCACTTGGTTTATCTAAATTTATAACTCCATATTTTAATAAGTCCTCTACCTTTCTCTTGTAAGGTTCACATCCATAATCTTCATTAGTAACATCTTGGGATTTTACGAGTAATTGCTCTGATTCATCAGCAGGCAATCTAAATTCTGTATCTTGCATATGGATTAACTGTAAGAGATAATATTACGAATAGTAATTCACGGTGAAATTAATGTTTATCGATTGTTGGATACAAAGAAAATGATGAAAATCGATCCAATAATTTTGCTTTAATCTTGATTCTAATACGGAATTAAAGAAAATTGCGGGCCATGTGGGAATT
>JAHLWV010000256.1 GCA_019057735.1 Promethearchaeota archaeon
CAAGTTATGATAGTTTCAATTAATTTTTTTGGTATTCCTCCTGAAATAGCTTATAGTTTAAGTATTTGGATGCATTTAGGAACTGCACTCGCAGTTTTGGTAAAATTTAGAAAAGATTATATTCAAATCATTAAGTCGGTAATACCACGGAAGTTTAAAGTTGATGAAGATGATATTAAGAAAAGAAATTGGTTAATTTATGCCACGATTGGGACTGCCATAACGGCTATTCCATTGTATCTCCTGTTTAAATTTGTGATAATAGAAGGTTTTGACGCAACTCAGGGTGATATGTTAACTTTAGTGATTTCTGGCTTACTAATTGTTACTGGAATTGTTCTTTTAACTTTTAAAAGGAAATTTGGAAAAAAAAATATCAAAAACGTCTCGGATCGAGAACTTATCAAGGATTCCAGCATATCTGGATTAATTCAAGGGATTGCCATACTTCCTGGAATATCCCGTTCAGGTTTCACTGTATCTACAATCCTAATCGAGAAATATGACCAAGATCAAGGTTTAAAATTAAGTTTTTTAATGTCAGTCCCTGTAGTACTCGCGTCTATTGGAATGGATGTAATCTTCGGTGAAGGATCGGTTTTTGGAACAATTGATATCTTCACAATTTTGATTATAACAGCGATTAGTTTCATTGTAGGTTACCTTTCAATGGAAATCTTGTTAAAAATCGCACAAAAAATCAATTTTAGTTATTTCTGTATCTTATATGGAGTAATATCATTCGTGATAATTGTCCCTTTCATGTTTTTCGGATAGGTTCTATAAATTTCTAATATATTTCACTAAATAACTGGATAAAGCATTTTCTACGTTTTTTATCCCTCTAAATCCCGGAAAATCGTTTAAATCGATAAGATAAAAACGATCTTTATCTATTAGTTTTATTAAATCAAATCCAAAAATTTTAAGGTTAAGTTCTTTTGATAAAATTTCGGCGAGTTCTCTAATTTCTTCAGATATTTCAAATTCCTTCCTTTTAATCGTGTCAACATTAATATTATTTGGCTTATCTCTTAAAAAGATATAAATCGGATTTTCTCTTATAATGCCAAACACTTTATCTCCTATGACATAAACCTTCCTTTCAAATCCATCACATTCAATAAATTTCTGAATATAAATGTCGTAATATAAAAGGTGTTTATACCGATTATAAAATATATCTACTTCTTCAATCTTTCTAACTAAGAAGTTAAATCTATTATATTTATCGTGCTGATAATGACTTTTAATTACAATAGGAAGCTTAGGTAGAGCCCATTTTTTAAATTTCAGAACATCTGTAGCATTATTATTCCATGAGTTAGGAAATGAAAATTTCTTTTTAATTTGAGGATGGTTTTTAAATACCCTTCTTAGAGCGTAATCAAGGGATATCTTGTTTTTACACATTAGAACAGTATCGACACTATGTAGCGTTGGAATTTTATTTGTTTTAGCGTAATGAAGTAAATCAATAGAGCAATCGTTTCTCACCTTGACGATAATTAGATCTGCTTCTCTAATCGATTTAGGCATTCTGGAAAGGTTAAAAAACTTTTTTGTAGGATCGTGAAAGTGTAAGTTAATGTCGGGTAACCTTTTTAGCCTATTTATGACACCCTTAACTATTTCGTGATCTTCCCTAGCTGAAAAAACGACATTTCTTATCATCAATTAAAAATAAAGAAGCGCAGAATATTCTTAAATTTTCCCTCAATGCATACTTTCTTTTTCTATTGTATCTTATAGAAAAATAATAAATTCTCTTTTTTCTTTTTTTTACTTCTTTTAGGATTCTAAGATGATTTTAAACCACAAATATCTCTAATCAAATAATTTCAATAGTGTCAAAAATATCATAAATCTAATAAATAGAAACCATCTCTTTAGTTTATTTCAAGATTATTTAAATAATACTTTTTAATATAGATACTATAACGGCGAGCACTAAAAATCAAGGAAAAAGTTGAATAAAATGACAAAAAAAGATATAAAAGTCGCAATTATCGGAGTAGGTGACGTTGCAAGCGCATTAGTTGCGGGAGTCGAGAATTACAAGAAAAATCCAGATAAGATCATTGGTTTATTACCAGAAATTACTCAATATGCGGTAGAAGATATAAATTTTGTCCTCGGTATTGATGTCAATGCTAATAAGATTGGTAGAGATTTAGGTGAAGCTATTTTTGCTGAACCAAATTGTAATAGAAAAACATTTGAGCCTGGGTTTTTAGATGCTCCGGTCCTAAAAGGTCCAATTTTAGATGGATTAAAAAGTAATATCAAAAATATTATCCCCGTTGATGAAAATCAAAAAGTCGTAGACCTCGTTGAAGAATTCAGAAAACGAGAAGTTGATGTTGTTGTAATTTTGCTCCCAACAGGCTGCCATGAAGCGGTAAAATTCTATGCTATGGCAAGCCTTGATGCTGGAGCTTGTGTGGTTAACGGTATGCCTTCACATGTAGTTAAAGATTCAGAAATTGTTGAAAAAGCTATAAAATTAGAACTTCCTATGATCGGTGACGATGTCAAATCTCAAATAGGAGCTACTATAATACATCGATCGCTAGCAAATCTCTTTCCAATGCGGGGCGCAATTCTTGACAGAACTATACAACTTGACTGGGGAGGATCATCGGATTTCTGCAATTTATTAACTCCTCAATCTAATGGTGAATTAATATATGAGGAAGGAAAACGCCAATCTAAAACTGAAGCGGTAATAGCAAATCTACCGAATAAGGATGATGTGGAATGTCGAATATCTGCTGTAGATTATATCCCATTCTTAAAAAATCAAAAAGAGGCCTATATGAGGTTAGAAGGGAGAATTTTTGGTGGTGCTTCTGTGCGAATCGATGTTACCATGTTTGTAGAAGATGGTAATAATTCCGCAGGAATTATAGCTGACTGTATAAGGGTTTCAAAAATTGCTAAAGATCGCAACATCGGGGGTGTATTACAATCAGCTTGCTCGTTTTTTAATAAGCACCCTCCAGAGCAATTAGATGATTATGTCGCAAAAAAACGACTTGTAGAATTTTTAGAAAATAAAAGAGAACGATAATAAGACACTCGAAACTTGATACTTTTGGAATCTTAACTCTTAGCTTTAACAAATGCGTTTCGATATATTTCTCTTGTATTAATTAAATTGTAAATATGATCTGAAACTAAACTTATTCCTTCTGGCACGCTCCTAAAGCTAGGAAAATCATTAACATCTACGATATAAGGTCCCTTCTCAGTTAATATGTAATCTAATCCAAAAACTGACATACCTAACTTTCGGCCTAGTCGAATAATCCTCTTTTTAAATGGATCTTCAACGGGAATCCTAATATGGACGAGTTCCAGAGGAGATAATTTATCTAATTGTTGTAGACGATTATGAGAGGTTATTGAAACAACCCAATTACCTATAACATAAATTTTATAGAGAATATCATGTTCACCTAAATACTCTTGGAAAAACAACTCGTTTTCATTATAGTTTTTTATCAATTCAACTAATTCTCTATGATTTTTAGCAACGCCGATTATTCTATCGTTCTTAGGTAAATCTGGAATGTTGTGAGAATTTAATTTTACAATAATTGGTGTACCTTTTTGAGAAACATGAATTGCTTCTAATTTAGTAGAAAAAGAGGGTGGTGTTAGGATTTTTTTGTAATTTTTTTGTATAAAATTGAAAGTATTTTGCCTATTCTCACATAACTGAACGGATTCTAGCGTGTTAAGAAGAGGAATTTCAGGACAAGTTTTTTTAACGATTCTATAGATTTTTTCATTTAACTCTTGAGTTGTCAGTTTTACAATTAAAAACGAAATCGGATATTTCTTTAATCGTTTTTCTAGATACTTAGCGTTAAACGATTCTAATCCGTTTTTCATTAAATTAACTATTGTTATATTATAATTTTTAATTAAGAACTTCTTGATGTTTTCCAAAACTTCGAGATCTCTATTACAAATGGCTCCAATATATTTTCTCTTTAAATTATTCGCCATTTAAAAAACCCTTTCAATTTGATTTCTAAAAAACAAATTAAAATATTTAAATGTATTGATAAATAAGTCCGAGCAATATTTCTATTTAGTTTATTATTTTTTTGTTATTATATATACTTTAAAATAATTTAGTTTTATATTATTCATAAAGGAAAGATTTTTTCATCGATTGCGTTTAGTTGGGGTGGTTATTTGATAAAAATAGGATTATTGACGGACAATTACCATTTAGAGAAAAAATCGATTCAATTCTTAAAATATATTAAACCATTAGCAGAAATATCAATTTATCTCGAAGAAGAC
>JAHLWV010000257.1 GCA_019057735.1 Promethearchaeota archaeon
GTTTAAGGAATTTTTGAATTACAAATCTTGAATCTTTTTTAAAATTTACGATCAGAAAGATTTATTAGCTTATGCCATTATTAATAATTCAAATTAGAACATTAATTTGCGTTTAAAATGAGTAAAGAACTAAAGAATTTAATAGATTCTGTTGATTCGGCTAATCAAGCTCAATCTGACTTAGAAACGACGATTAGATATCTAAAGGAAGAAGTTCAGAAATTAAATTTCACAATCGGCGAACAGAGAACAATAATTCAAAACCAAGAGGCAAAACTTTCCAATTTTCCAAACGGTAATATTCCTGAAGATATTTCTGTACTTAAAGAACTTATAACTCAACAACGGCAAGATATAATAAAAAAAGATAAAGATGTTGAAATTCTCCAACAAACGATTTCAGAAATTACTGTGGAATTAGAAAATGTTCAGAAGTATGAAGGAGAAAACGAAGAGTTAATCTATGCAAATAAAGAAATTGTTCAATTAACCGAAGAAAACGAAAATTTTCGATCAAAAATTGAAGAGCTAAATATCACTTTTACGAATCAACAAAAAGAGTCAGTTAATTATGAAGAAGTACCAGAGGAAGAGGGTTCAAATTTACTAGAAGCTAAAAAATTGATTATCCAATTAACTGAAGAGAACGGGATAAGCCGTGTACAAATTGCAAATTTCCAACAAGAATTAGATAATCTTAAACAACAAAATGAGAAGAACGAAGAGTTAAAAAATCAATTCTCACACGAGTTAATTGAAACAAATAAAATCTTAGACCAATTAACTTACGACAACGATCAATATCATGCAAAGGTAAATTATATACAACAAAAATTAGAAGAAACAGTAAAACTTCAAGAAGAATTACCTATAGTTGAAGTAGATAACAATCAGCTTGAAGAATTAAATAAAATCTTGTTTGAATTAGAGCTTGAGAATAACGATTTGAATAACCTCGTTAACACTAATATTTCCATAATAGAAAATCTAAAACAAAGAAACATCGATATGGAAAAGAAATTAGGAGAAGAAATTAATTTTAGAACTCAAAAAATCAATGATTTACGAGATAAAGTTGTAGAAAAAGATGAAGAATTTAACAGAGTATCTCTTACATTACAGAAAATTGAGAATGCTAACAAACAACTCAGCGATTTAATCATTGAATTAAAAGTACACCAAGATCACGATGGTAAAAGCGTAGAGTTCGAAAGTACTTCTAAAGGTATAATGTATGAAAACTTACCTCCCAATCTTTTCTTTAAAATGTATCGATTTCTAAGAGAAGATGATAAATTAACAATCATAAATCAATTAATCGACGATTTAAATAGCCATATTAGAGATTCAAGGACATACGCTATAAAAATATTAAGTGTTATTAGAGGAGATCGCATATTTGAAGTGTTAAAGGATATCATTAACGATGACGATTGGATCGTAAAACTCTATCTTATTAAGGCATTTCGAAACTTTAAAAAGGATGATATAATTCCGTTATTAAAGAAATTGCTAGAAGATAAAGATATTGATGTTCGCGAAGCTGCACTAAGCATGCTTTCAGGTTTAAAGCAATCCTAAAATATTATATTTTCTCGTTAATATGTTTTTTCTAAAAAAAATATATATCCTCTCGAATAAAACATTAAATAATAAACAGGTTTAAGCTTTGCATTTTCATTTCTCTGCATTTAATAATTCATGAAAGTTTATTCGAAATGGCACGAGAATTAACTCAAAACAGATGGAACTGGTCTCAAAAAGATCAAAAGTGGATTTTTATTGAGCGCGATGATAATGGGACGTTACATTACCATTATCAAATAAATCCACCCGAAGAATTCACAAAATTAACTATGAAAATTAAAATTCTGAACGATAAATTAATTACCTGTAAAGATCCAAAAGAGAACTCCAGTATTTTTAATGAAATGATGAAAGTTTCAAAAAGAATGCAATCGATGGGTAGGAGCTATTAGCTCCATAACGCCTTTAACCTTCCGTGCTAATAATATATTAATTATTTGTAAAATTTCTTATTAATGTTAGACTATTCTTATTAGTCATTTACAGAATCAAATCTCAAGCTTTTATAATTATAACCAAATTAGTACTATAAGTTCACAATTACTAGAAGGGGAAAAATAATAAAAATCGCAGTAGCAGGAAAAGGGGGCGTAGGTAAAACACTCGTTGCTGGAACGATTGCTCGGCTTTTTGCTAAAGACGAATTCAATGTTTTAGCAATAGACAACGACTCAGCAATGAATTTAAGCTACACTCTGGGGATCGAAGACGAAATAAAATCAAAAATTGTCCCGATTTCTGAGATGACGGCTATGATTGAAGAGCGGACAGCTGTTAAGGGAGCTGGTGCCGGTGTTTATAACATTAATCCCAAAGTCTCGGATATTCCTGATAGATTCAAGGTTACTGGTCCAGATAACTTGCAACTTCTAGTTTTAGGGGGTATAGAAGAACCCGCATCGGGATGTTTATGCCCAGAAAACGCGCTCATCAGAACCTTGCTATTTAATTTACTTGTAAAAAGAAATGAAGTAATAATTGTAGATTTTGAAGCGGGACTGGAGCATTTAGGTCGCGGAACTGCGAAAGGAATCGATGTTATGCTCGTAGTTACTGAACCCTCTCAAAAATCATTGGACTTATGTAATAAAATAATCGATCTATCGAAAAAGTTAGGAATTGTTAACATCTTCTTAATAGCTAATAAAATTTTTAACGATTCTCAGTTATCTATAATTAACGAGAGAATTAAATCCTGGGAAATCCCGCTCTATCATTCCATCCCTTTTGATCTTGAAATTGGAAAAGCTGATTTAGAAGGCGCCTCCCCTTTAGATTATAATGATAAATCAGAAGCGATCCAATCTATTAAAAGACTTTACGATAAATTAAAGAAACTAAAACTAGAACTATTTGATTTATAATTTAAATAAAACTTCTTTACATTCCTTATTTCTCCCAATTTTTTAAAATATATATTCTATATATGGAATTAATAAATAAGTAAATTTGACCCTCTCGATTAGAGCAATCCAAAAATTATTAAAATTAATAAAAGGAGGGATGAGATAGATGGTTAAGAAAAAAGAGAATCTACTAGTTTTAGGAATGTTTTGCTTGATAACTGCATTTATCTTTGAGATGTTTGGTAATACGAATATAATCCTCGATGTAATAAGCTTACTTTTTATTGGTGCTGCTATATTTTCAAACGCAAAATATATTGTTCTGTCAACTATAGATAAGAAGAAGAAGTAGTTTCTTTTAGTCGTGTTTCCATTATCATAACATATTGGATAGATCGAGGTTCTGATCTTCAGCGATTTCCTTCCATTGTTCTATCGCCTCCATAGCGTCCTTCTCTTCCATTTGCTCAATTGCGTAACCGGCGTGAATAATGACATACTTACCTACTTCAGGGTTTAATACTAACGCTATAATGACTTCTTGTTTTATTCCATCGAAGTCGACTACTGCGGTATTTCCATCAATACTTACAATCTTACCTGGAATTGCGAGACACATGAGTAATTTAATTTAGCGATTTTAATTACATTATGTAATATTAGAGGCTAAAAAAAAGTAATGATTATACATCGATTAGTTCCTCTTTAAACTATTAACTCATACGCGAATTCTTTATATTGCTTACATTAAATTATACATTAAATAATTAAATTTAACATCACAACCGTGAGAAAATAGAATGATATTAGAAAAATTTAAAAAAACACCAAGCGATTTAATTTTATTAATCATCGCGGCAATAGGTATCATTATTCTTTTAGTTATAAATATGGTTGTTTTTGAACCCCTAGCAAATTCAGGTTTCTTCTATGGAATACTTGATTTCGAATTTGCTTGGACCAAAGACCAAATTTTGATTATTTTTACAGAGTGGGGGGGCGTTGGAATGGCTTTACAAGCTAATGGAGTGTACTGGGACTTTCTCTATATCATAGGATACGCAGTGCCTTTGTTCGCATTAATTTTATTATTCACTCGAAAATTAAGCGGTAAAATAGTAGACATCGGTCTTTACTTATGTCTTACGCCTTTAGTCGCAGGAATTTTCGACTTAGTTGAAAATATCAACCTTCTTATCATGCTTAACGATACTCCTAACTTTGAACCTTTCGTGCCTTTAATTGCTTCGGTAACGGCATTTATTAAATTTAGTTTATTATTGGTAGGGGCAATCTTCTTCTTAGTTGTCTTAGTCATGACCTTAATTAAACGATTTAAGAAATAGATATAATAAATTCTCTTTTTTTCTT
>JAHLWV010000258.1 GCA_019057735.1 Promethearchaeota archaeon
TAATCTTAGTTTATTTCAAACGCTTTTGAATATTTAGGAGTCTCCTTTGCGTAATAATTATAGAGTTTAAACTGAGGGTGAATGGTTGGATTAATATAACTCCCTATTATAAAGGCAATTGGAGTAGGACCAGCATAAAATAAATGAATTTCTTTTAAGTTCTTATATTGTTGTACTATTGTATCTATTAAACTTGTATATTTCCTTTGAAATTCTATTAATTGTTCTTTATATTTTAACCAAGTTCTATCGGGCTTATTAACATTAATTCTAATTATTTTGATGTTATTACCAATTACTTCGAAAATATCATTATCATTCACTGTTCCAGAAATGGAAATTGATAATGCGATTTTTTGGATTGTGAGATCCTCAACATTAAGTTTTTTAGTAAAAAAAAACTCTTGGTTAGCCTCAGTCTCCTCTAATAATTTCCATTTCCAAGTATTTTCTTCAGGATGATATTGATAAATATCGAAAGTATTCGTATTATGAATGAGAAACCCAAGTTGGATTACTAAAGGAATAAAGTTAATTGAACAGATAAGGAATTTTTTTGGTTTAATATCTTGATTCTTAAAAATTTGCCACCATTGCTCTTGTTTGTTTTTAAACTCAAGCCAATTTTTAGTTTCCGTTAAAAATTCTTCAAAGATAAATTCCTCAGTTTCAGCAATTATGTGAGTTCCATAAAAGTCTTGATATATTAACTCCTTATCCAAATTGGGAACACCTGTTCCTGTTATATTTCCTGAATGGATTAATAAAGTCCACACTGCTTCTTTTAAACCATCTAATCTTTCATTAACCCATTGAGTGTGGTTTGCCTTCATTTGTTTTAGTGTATCAACGGTATATTCTCTTTCGTTATTATCTATAATTTTATGATGTTTTGCACATAATAATATGATGTTTTCTGGATCTTTTTTCATTAATTCACTATTTTTAGGTTCTCCTCTTGGACCCTTGGAACTTTCTCCAATTATATGGCAGAATTCCACGACTTTAACAAATGTACCGTCCTCATATTCAAATATAATTCTTTCCCCACAACCCGGATAGTTACACCTTCCACCGCTATCTGCAATCAACTTATGAATATCTTTTTTTTTCATAATCTAATTGGTTTTTGCATTTGATATTAAATTACTATTATATTGTGCTCTATAAATTTATATTACCAAATTTCCTTATAAATAATAAACATTTGACAAAAATATCTATTATAAGGTGAAGAATAATTACTACCATTTTAGAATATTTAAACGAATTACTCCAAGACCAAAACATTCCTGATAATTATAAAAATGAAATGAATAATGATCGTGAAAAACTCTTAGGAATTGTAAAAAGAATTCAGGATTTACCAATCCCCACTCCTTATTTTGGGGGTTCAAGAGGCAAAAAAACTATGATTAAAGAATCATATGATTTAGATATAGTGTTATATTTTCCTGAAACGACAGACGATTCAATTGAGAATATCTACGATAAAGTCGCAAGATATTTAGGGTCAAGTAACTATAGTATAATGACTAAAAATGCAGCTATACGAGTTTTAAAGCGTGAGAATTATCACATTGATGTTGTTCCAGCTAAAAGAATAAAGGGTTCCGAAGATTCAGCGTATTTATGGAGAAATGAGGCTGGTGAACGATTAAAGACAAGTGTAGTCCAGCATATTGCTTCCATTAGAGAATTTGGAAGAAGGGATGTAATCAAATTATTAAAACTATGGAAAGTTAGATATGAGATTGATTTTCCTAGTTTTATTCTTGAACAATTAATAATCAGAGCTCTTAAAAATAACCTAGATTTACCCTTGAATGATGCGATAATTGAAGTACTTGAATTTATATCAGAAAATATGGAAACAATTAGATTAGTCGATCCTGCAAACACTAATAATATTTTAACGGACTCCATCTCTGCATATGATAAAGATATTTTTTCTAAATTTGCCAAATGGGCTCTTAAAGAAAATGATCTCACCTCGCTTAATGGATGGACAAGATTGTTTAATCCTACAAAGATACCACAATTCTATCAAGCAACTGGAGTACAAGGAAAAATCAAACCAAATGCTCCAAGCCCTCCACGATTTGGTGAGTAAAGACAATTTATATTGGGATGGTGTTGATTTATGGTGAAAAGGGGATGGCAGCATAGAAATCAAAAAAAGTTATTAGAAGAATTAAGGGCGATGAAAGAATCCTTCCCAAATCATCAGTTTATAGAATTTAATAATGATAAAATAGGATTTATGGGTTCTTTCACGATTAAGGATGAAGAAAAGTATTTTAAAGTAATATATCCTCATTCCTATCCTCGAGATAATCCAATGGTATATCTTCTTGAAAATAAAGAAGATCTTATGAAAAAAGTAGAATTTAATTCTGAACACCAAGATCAAGATAATTATTCCTTATGTCTTTTTCCGAGTGATGATGGTGCTCAAAGCTGGAGGTCTTTTTACACTGCAGCAGATGCGATAAAGAAATTAAAAGAATTCTTTGACTCACACGAAGATCCTGATTCTGCTATACAAGAACATACTTCGGAAGAGTATCAATTCCCCGGTATCCCTACAGATGGTACGATATACTTACCCTATCCTCTATTAAAAGAAATTATTAAGCAGAATAAAACCAATGGTGTTGTAGATCTTAGATATAATAAAATTATTTTTTGGATTACAAAACTAAAAGGAAAACAAGCTACGGAGGATATTTCTGATATAAATCCGTGGAATATAATGATCAAAAATATATCAAAGAATAAAGTAGCACAATTTCTTTTTGTAAAGGAGGACTATAACGAATTTAAGTCAAACAGTTATCAGTTTGACAACATTATTGAATTTTTGGAAGATATTTATAATTTAAAATTAAAGTCTGAAACAGAACACCTCATAATTATATATGGCGATGAATCAATCGCTTTATACACTAATGAGAATGATAATTGGAATAAAAATATGTACCGTGTAAAATTTTATCCTGGGAAAGTAATTAAAATTCCTGAATCCTTTTTCCCGAGAGTATCTGATTTCTTTCAAACAGTATTTAAAGAGATACAATCAAAACAAGTAACCATCATCGGATTAGGAAGTCTAGGTTCCACGATAGCTTATCAATTAGTTAAAACAGGAATAAATATTTTAGAATTATATGATTATGATACTTTACAACCCGAGAATATATCAAGACATATTAGTCGAATTTCACAGTTAGGACAATATAAAACAGAAGTAATGAAAGATATATTAAAAGAAATTAATCCTCGACTGATTATTAATACTCATTCTGTGAATCCTTTTTCGGGAGACTTTTATGAAGAGTTCATTCAAGAAATAAAGCGGAGCGATCTCGCTATTATTACAACTGCCAACTTGGAGTCAGAGCTATTAATTAATAACCTAATAACATCTTTCAGAATTCCTACCTTATTTTGCTGGTGTTCTGGTAAAGCAGATTATGGAGAGATTTTCATCCATTTACCCCGTGATGGTGCTTGTTACGAATGTTTTCTAATACAAAATGAAAAAGGATTAGTTTATAATCCAAAGAAAACGAAAAAAGATCCTCGTTGGAGAATTCCTGGAAGGGAACCATATAATTCTCCTGGAATCCCTGGAATCAGCATTGATATTGATTTTATAGGATTATTTGCCACTCGTTTAGCACTACAAGTATTAATGCGTGATTCAAAACATTTTAACAAGTATTATCCCGAATTAAAAGCCAATTATTATTATTGGGATAATAGAGAAAAAAAAGAAGATACTATTATGTCATTTGGACCCTTTTCTCTACCAATTGAAAGAGAAGAATCTTGTCTCACTTGTTCTGAATCAGGCAGGCGAATGGTTACCCCTACTAGTAAAGAGAGAAATGAATTAAATCGTTTAATTAGAGAAGCATCAAGAAGGGATGTCAAATGAAGAAAATTAAAAGAATTGTTATTATTTCAAAATCTCTACATACTGACCTCCTTAAAATATCCAAAAGATCTAAAATTGAAGAATGTGGTATTTTTTTAGGATGTAATGATGATTTTAAATTTGAAATTAAAAAAATTGTCCAAGATAATATAAATCAATTTGGTACGGGAAGTTCTACAATAAGACAGACAAAAAATATTTATGAAGAGTATCAAGAAATCATAAAAAAAGATAATTCTATTGATTATATTGGAGAATGGCATACACATCCAACGGGGAAAGCTAATCCTAGTCATTTTGATAATAAAGCTATGAAATTTTTATTAAATCATCCGAAGTATAGTTATCCAAAAGAATTA
>JAHLWV010000259.1 GCA_019057735.1 Promethearchaeota archaeon
ATATATGAAGGGGAATAATTACAAGAGAAGAATAAACCGTTATTTTCTTCAAATAACTAACAAAATTATTATAATGAGTAATGCAAATATCGAACTATGAACCAACTTCAACATTTTCTATAAAGGTATCAATGGCTTGTTCTAGGTCAATCAAGTCCTCGACATCTTTTATATCACTACTAGCAATTCGGTTTAGAAATTCCTTTAAGAGTTTTTCCTTTTCTTTATCTTGAGGAAAAATCAGACTCGACTTATAGTGCTCGTAATCCAATATATTAGTAAAAACTAAAAAGAGCTTTTCGATGTGACTGTATTCAATCAAGCTATGAAGCTTATCTTTCGTAATGAGAGTTTGTGTTTGATCCTTATAAAATCCACTAAGGTCGTTATAATAATTTGTTATACGAGCAACATTATCCAACTGTGTCTGAAGAGCGGCCTGACTAATCGGACTATCGTCAGAATACATGATTTCAAAATAAGCATTAACAAAATCTTTCAATTTTTGAAGTTTCTGTTGAAAAACCCTTGTTTTGACTATACGAGTAAACATGGGGCTTTCTTTATCTTTGTAGAAACGAAGTTCAAATTTAACTATCGCCAAAATATCGAGAAATAATTCCTTTATATCAACGTTATCTCTTTCCATCTTACTGTAAGTACCTTCGTGGATATTAATTTATATTTTATTCTATTAACTAGTATACTTCTGAGAATATAAAAATATACTATATATTGAATTCTAATGTTTTAATAAATTTAATTCTTAATATTACTTTTTCTTATAGATTCCAATGGAGCTATTATCTTGATTTAGGCTTTTAATAAGTTAAGGGAAAACCACGCTGATCTATTATTTGATCCTTCTTAATGAAGCTTTTTTGAGTTACTTTTCTTGTTGTAAGCTTCCTGAAGATTATCGCTTTTACATGAATCCTTAAAATTCTGATGGGGGAAAAGATCATAAATTTCAAATCGTTGATAGGATTCTCTCTTAATTCGAGAAATTTTGAATAGAAACGTTCTGCTTTTACCTTTTGGTTAGGAGTTTCGAAGGAAATAAACCGCTTAACAATTTTGTCCAGTGACTCTGAATCCTCATAACAATAGTAGTTTGAAGCTTTTAAAGACCATTTAATAGCCTCTAACTGATATTTTATTGAGTTTAATTCTTTTCTAGGCCCTATCAATAATGCAAAAAATGAAATGCAAAGATTCATAACCGTACTTCTAAAAATCTCGCGGATGTTAATTTTGATTTTTGGTCTAATAGAATTTCTAAGATCTTCTCCAAACAGAATAGTGCTATTTTGAATTACGTTCCCTAAAACAATATTTCGCGGTGCAAATAACGCTGAGAAAAAACGGTTTACTTGAAAAATTTTGTAAAATGTCGCTTGTTCCCAAAATTTTTGTTTTGTTAAAAAATGACTCACGAACATTCCTGTTGATTGCTGAATTACTCCAAGAACCACACGAAATAGTTTTGAAGTTGGTTCCTTAAATTTATGTTTTATTTCTAATGCAAGGAAATATCTCTCTATTTCCTTTATATGCCTATTTGAAACCCGATTTTTAAAAATAAAGAGGAGATCACAATCAGATAAAACAGTGTTTTCATTATCTACTTGTTGACTACCGAATAAAAGAAGGGATACAATTTTATTAATCCCTATTTCCTTATTGATTAAAATCACGATGTCTTTAATGTAATTTCTTGACTGCTCATTCAATCCTTTTAAGCTACTAGATATATAGTGCTTAATTTTATCGTTTGTTTCGTGTGTTTTACTGAAATCGTTATCTTCCATCTTTACTTGAAAAAATATTTCTTATATAAAAATATAAAATGAAAATTAAAAATTGATTAAATATACCTTATATTCGATTACCGAGACTATAACCACGACTAATAGCTTCCAAAACGGTTTGTGGCTTTTTGGCATCACCGAGTTTTTCGACAGGAATTTTTAAAGCTTTTATCTCTTTAAAAAGAGAATCATTCGATTTAACACCAGTGGCATAATAAACATAATCGACATCGTTAATTTGCTGTTCGGTATCGCTAGCATCAATGTAAGATACATAATCCTTACCAATTTCTGTTACTTTTACACTGGTAAGTTTTTTCACTCCAAGATAATCACATTTATCTAATAGAACCCATTTAGTAGTCTTACCTAGTGCAGTTCCTAATTTTGGTAATTGTTCTAAAACAGTTACTTTATTCCTTCCTTCGTGCATCATTTTCAATGCTACTTCTGGCTCTAGTGCTTTATATCGCGTGAGAAAATTAAACGAATTAACATCTAATGATCCATATTTTGCTATGTATATTGCTAATTCTATTCCTGTAGCACCACCGCCTATGATAACATTATTTTTCCCTAATGGAGCATCACCGCTAAAAACATTATTTGCCCAAAATACATTCTCTCTTTCAATTCCCGTAATCGGAGGTTTAATTGGAGTTGATCCGGTTGCTACTAATACTATATCTGGATTAATTTCTTTAATTCTGTCACTTGTTATTTCTTGTTGCAGGTGTACATGAATATTATATTTCTGAATCCAGTAGGTATAGTTTTCAATCATCCTCTTAAATTCGTTCCTTCCTGGCGGTATCCAAATTATATTTAATAACCCACCTATTTTATCATCCTTTTCATATAAATGCACTTCATGACCTCTCATAGCCGCAACACGCGCAGCTTCTAATCCTGCTGGCCCAGCTCCAATTACCATAACTTTTTTTTTGGTCTCAAGTGGTTTTAACTCAGTCTTAGCTTCTTTTCCGGCTCTAGCATTTCTTAAACATATTACCGATTGCATACCAAAGATAGCATCAAAACATCCTTGATTACAACCGATACAATGCATAATATCCCTTAATTCACCTTTCTTTGCCTTTTCAGGTAGATAAGGATCCGCGATTAAGGTTCGACCCATGCATATAGCATCTGCTTTTCTAGCCATTAAAATTTGCTCAGCTAATTCAGGTGTGTTTATTCTATTGGAAGAAAATACCGGTATAGAAACACAATTCTTAATATTTTCAGCTAAATATGAATAACAACCCTCTGGAACGTCCATTGTTGTTTGAGGTGTTTTGGTTTCGTGCCAGCCTCCAGTTACATTGAGATAATCTAGATAAACAGATAATCTTTCAGCAATTACAGCTTTTTCTTTATAAGTGTTACTTTGAGGAACAAAATCATCTCCAGAAATCCTATAACCAAGAGGTATATCTTCTAGTTTAGATTTCATTAACTCCAAAGTTTCTAAAGGGAATCTAAGTCGATTTTCTAAATCACCGCCATATTTGTCGGTTCTCTTGTTTGTTTTTGGAGAGAGAAATTGAGTCATCAGATAGCCGGCATTTGCACAAATTTCAACAGCGTCGAAACCAGCTTTTTTAGCGCGTAATCCTGCGTCAACAAATGCTTGCTGTTCTGTTTTAATATCTTCAAGAGTCATTTCTCTTGGAGTACTTTTACTAAATTTACTATATACAGCCGACGGGGCAATTTGTGTTTTACCAATTACAAAAGGCATAGTATAGGCGCCGCCATGATACAATTGAGCGCACACTTTTACATCATCCCTCGCATTATGGATTGCTTGTGTTAATTCGGTTAAGGATGGTAAATAGTCATCACTGTCAATAGAGATCATCATTGGAATCCCTTTTGCATAAAGGTCTACATAGCACCCTCCTACAACTAATAATCCCGCACCTCCTTTTGCTCTTTCTACATAGAAATCAATTAACTGTTGACTGACATATCCATCACTAGCCATATTTAGGTTAATAGCCGGCATAACTATTCGATTTGAAATAGTCATATTCCCAATTTTCAGAGGTTCAAACAATTTGAAAAATTTCATATTAGTCCTTTTTCACTGAATTTAAAGTTGTATAATTTAATAAATAAAAAATATCCTTACCATAATAAATTTTAACTTTTGGAGTATTCTAAAAAGAATTTAAAGCAAAAATTACCGGAAATAAGAATCAGAACTGTGTTTATCTTCAGGACCCTTCATAAATTGATTTGCCTGTTTTTTGTAAGAATCGATAACTTGTTCCATTTCTTCGATCTGTTTGTTTAATTCATCGAAGTTCATTTCAATATCAAAATATTCCATTAATAACACCACCAATGCCTTAGATGCCCGAGGATCCAATGTCATCATAGGTAATGGTAATGTTTCTGCGAGTAAACATACTCCCGGTGCAAATCCTTTTTGTCCTGCCCAAGCGGGTAGAATTCCATTTGCTCCAGCAAT
>JAHLWV010000260.1 GCA_019057735.1 Promethearchaeota archaeon
TATTTATCAATTAAAGGATTTTTACAAGTAAAAAGTTTTACTCATTTAATCATGGAAGAAGTCGTAAAGCGAGTATTAATTGGGACATCTGGCTGGGGCTACGATGAGTGGTTGGGATCTTTTTATCCGAAGGGGATAAAAAAGGGGGATTATCTTTCGTATTATTCGGAAATATTTTACACGACGGAGATAAACACGACATTTTATAACATTCCTAAGCCTTGGATAGTTAAGAGCTGGGTAGATAAGACACCTTCAAATTTTTTATTTACGGCAAAATTGCATCAGAGTATAACTCACGCGCATAAGTTGGATGTTGATTTGTGTTCGGCAGATTTGAGGTATTATTTAACTTCGATGCAGCCTTTAATTGATTCGAAAAAGTTATTGGGGTTTTTGATACAGCTTCCTCCTTCGTTCAATAGGACGGATCATTTTGGGGTTCTTAAAGAATTCGTTAGTTCTTGGCCTGGTGATCTAAAAGAGGATGGGTATCATTTGATTGTAGAGTTTAGACATTTATCGTGGATGAATGAGGATGTATTTGAGTATCTGAAAAAGGTGAAGGTTACATATTGTGCTGTGATAGAACCTTTATTGCCACCTAGAATGGACGTTACTGATCCAAGCTTTGCGTATATTAGATTTCACGGTTATGGTAAAAAGCCTTGGTTTGATTATTACTTTAAAGAAGAAGAAATAAGGAAATGGGCTATATCTATTAGGGATATGATCGAGCAAGCTGATACTGTCGGAATTTATTTTAACAATCACTTTTCGGGTTATGCGACCAAAAATTCTTTGATGATGATGCGCGAACTGGCTTTAGCACCAAGAAACGACCCTGAGCGAGTTAGCATATTAGACATAAAGAAAAAATCTGGCACGCTTTCTTCGGGTCAAACGGGGTTGGATAAGTTTTTAAACTAATATGTGTGAGTAGTATTTAAGAACTGAAGTAGGATTTTTATTGTTAAGAAGAGTGAGTTAAACTTTGAGTCGAAAAGTGGTAAAAATTGGATTTATTGGAGCAGGGTCTATAGGTAGTTTGTTCGGAGGATATCTTGCATCTATTCACTCTGACGAGAATCCTTTGGAGATAATTTTTTTTGGAAGGAGAAATCACGTTTTTGCGATAAACAATGAAGGGTTACGCTTGACTGCTTCGGATAAAGACATATTTTTGAAAAACATTAAGGCTTACGAGAGTGTTAATGCTTTTACGGGATCCTCGGAAATAGGTGAATCCTATAAGTTTGATTTCCTTTTTCTTACGACAAAGGCATACGACACTAGGAAAACGATGATTCAGTTTAGGCGTTTAATTGACTCAAGTAATTGGCTTATAATCCTACAAAATGGCATTGGTAACGAGGCGTTAGTAAAAGAGTATTGCAATAAGAATAAGATTCTCCGAATAATTACGTCTCATGGGGCTCTATTAGGGGATGATGGACATGTGGTTCACACTGGTGTAGGTTTTACAAAAATTGGATTTGCCTATTTGAAACCAGATAATTCTAATGTTAATGATTATGGTAGAGCGAAGGAGAGTTTACTGTTTTTAAAAAATCTAATGAGCGCAGGGGGTTTGGAGACGGAGTTTGTTGAGGACATTATTAAATGCGCTTGGGAAAAAGTTTTTGTAAATATTGGTATTAATGCAATAGGTGCTCTTACCGGTTTAAAAAATGGTCAGCTATTAGAGAGAAGTTCTTTAAGAAAATTAATGGGAAAAGCAGTTAAGGAGGCTTTAGAAGTAGCGCATGTGAAGCAATTAAATTTATTGAATAGAGATTACATCGAGTTAATGTATTCTGTAGCAGAGAAAACGTATGACAACAAAAACTCAATGTTGCAGGATGTTTTGAAAGGAAAGCCTACCGAAATTGACTTTATTAACGGCAGAATTGTAGAATTTGGTAAAAAGTTGGGGATAGAAGTAGGCACAAATGAGTTATTGACTGCTTTAATTAAGGGCTTAGAGAGTTCTTTTTAGGATGCGATTTAGGCTTTGAAGGTCATGTAATATGCATTTTCTCCGTCTCTATAATATTTTTCTTTTATGCTTTGGGTATGGAACTTAAATTTCTTGTATAGGTTAGTAGCTTCAAAGTTGCTCATCCTTACTTCTAGCACGTATTCGTCAATTTTGTATTTTTTTATTTTTTTCATGGAGTGAGATAAGAGCGTCGTAGCAATTCCGAGTTTCCTATAGTTTTTTAGGACGGCAATAGAGACTAGATGTCCATAGTTTTTTAATTTCAGGCTAGTAATTGCGGGGGTTTTTTCAACTCTCCACATGATGTATCCGATAATTTCCTTATTACTGTTACAGGCTACGAGGAACGACTCAGGATAATTATCTAGGATACTTTTATAGAAGAAATAGGGGTAATCTTCAGGTAATTCTTGTTCGTTTACGTTGATAACGCCTTCTAGATCCTCTTGGGTACATCTTCTTACTACAATAGGATTAGTGTCTCTGAAATTTCCGGAGGACTTTATCTGTGTTCCTTTTTCTGTACCCATGGTTATATGAGCCCTAGAACTGGTTCTTTATATTAAATAGTTGCTAAATAAGTATTATTTTAGAACTTTTTAAGCTTTTATAATTAATTAAAAGCTTTAAATGCTGTTCCTTAATTTCATAAATTCATAAAAGCTTTTTTTTTTGTTTTTTTGTGTATTTAATTATTGTGTTTAAAGACGCTTGAATATTTTTTTTATTATCAAACCTTTGAATAATATTTTTCAGGTCTTTTTCATCGGCTTTTTTTAATTTCTTTGCAACCTTAATCATTTCCGGCAGTGTTCTTATAATATTGTCTACTATTGTAATATCAGCGTGTAAAGAAGTTCTACTTATTGGATTTAAATCAACAGCGACTACTTTTTTCCCAATTTTTTTTAAAGCTTCTGTTCTATCTCCGTCCTCAAGGGGGACGAATACGACATCAGCGATTTTTATACCATTCGGGTCCACATTTCTTCTATTGCTAGACAATTCTTCTATTTCGACCATTTTATGTTCCTCGAGCCCCAAAATCTTTTTTGCTCCCGCGTCCTGTAATAAGTTTGTAATTGCTTCAATTCTTCCTTTTTTTCTATAAAATAAGTTAATTTCAAGTGGTGCATTTATAATCTTTGATAGTTCTACCAGTTCATTTGGACATAATGCTGCAACATTCCCATTTACGCTGATAATGGCATGTGTTGCTGTAAGAAGTAAAGCAACCGCAGTTTTTATAGCTTCTTTTGCATTTTCGTTGGTTTTTTCCCCAAGCATGTAATCAAAACATTCTCCTCTCCCATGGGCGATTAACCCGGCCTCCGCAACAATTAATGTTCTCATCCCTTCAATTATTTTGTGTCTATACTTTAAACTTTCATAACGGGGATGATCTAAGGGGATAATGTGATCTTGCTCATTATTAGTGGTCATAATTTAAAGGTTTGAATATATAGTTGTTTATATAGTTTAAAATAAAGAAAAACTATTAATCTTTTGAATCTTTCTAATTTTTGTTGATTCGTATGGCTTTAACCGATGAGAGAAAAAGTAATGATTTACAAATATATCAAACGAAGCGGTTACTTAATCAGCTAAAGTTAAAGAAGGGCTTTCACACGGAGTTAGTTTCGTTGTATATTCCTCACGATCGTAAGATCTCTGATGTTACAAATCACCTTAAGAATGAAATTAGTGAAAGTCAGAATATTAAGTCAAAATTAACTCGGAAAAACGTTTTAGAAAGCATATCCAGTCTAATAGGTCAGTTGAAAAATATTACTTTAGTTCCTGAGAATGGCTTAGTTATGTTTTCTGGTGCGATTCCGCAAAATAATACTCCAGGAACAGAGAAGAATGAATTGTATATCGTACATCCTCCTGAAAAAGTTTTAACTTTTAGATATCATTGTGCGAGTGAGTTTTTATTATGGCCGTTAGAGGATATGCTTGAAACGAAGGAAACTTACGGATTACTTAGTATAGGGAGAAAGGAGTCTGCTGTAGGATATTTAAGAGGAAATCACGTAGAAATAGTGAGAGATTTCACTTCAGGGGTTCATGGTAAGCATAAAGCTGGAGGTCAGTCCCAGAAAAGATTCGAACGGCAAATGGAAGAAGCAGAAACCAGGTTTTACAGAAGAATCTCTTATGAAGTTAACAAATTATTTTTAGGCATGGAAGACTTACAGGGAATTTTCATAGGAGGACCTGGTCCTTCTAAAGAAAAGTTTGTAAACGATGAAAGTTTAGATTATCGATTACGAG
>JAHLWV010000261.1 GCA_019057735.1 Promethearchaeota archaeon
ATGATGCGAAAGCATTGTGAGGAACATGGAGATTTTAAAGATAAAATTTCGGTTAACCCAGAGGAGTACAAATGGAACCAGAGTTTCACTAATGAAATTGGTTCAACTATAGATAACTCTTCAAAACCTTCTGAAGTACCATCAGGTATTAGAGAGATCACTAAGGGCTGTCCATATGATTGCGGGATTTGCGAGAATCACGAATCGGCACCTTGTATTGCCGTAATTGATCCTACAAATCGATGTAATTTAACTTGTCCAATATGTTTCGCTAATGCTAGTGCTAAAGGTTACGTTGTAGAGCCTACTTTCGATGAAATTGTTCAAATTTTAAAGCATTTCAGATCAATCAAGCCTGTCCCTCCTATTTTACTACAATATGCAGGGGGGGAACCAACGTTAAGAAATGATCTACACGATATCACCCGTAAAGCAAAAGAATTAGGATTTACAGAAGTTATGGTATCAACTAATGGTGTCAAAATGAGTAAATCAGTTGAATATTGTAGAGAATTAATGGAATCTGGAATAGATGCGATATATTTGCAATTTGACGCTACGAATGCTCCAGAGGTTTGGAAAAAAATGAGGGGCGTTAATTTATGGCCCATAAAACAAAGGGTCATTAAGAATTGCCGCGCAATCGGGTTTAAAGGTATTATGTTGGTTCCAACTATTGCTAAAGGCGTAAATGACAATCAAATTGAAAATATTTTAGAATTCGCTAAGGAAAATAGTGATGTTGTTGCTGGTGTCGTTTTTCAACCCGTTTCGTTATGTGGTCGAATTAATTACGAAGAACTAATGGAATTGAGATATACTTCATCTGATTTAAAGATAGCTATTAATAAAATAACTAATAACGCAATTGAAAAGTTTTATCCAATTGCTACATCTGCTAAATTCACTAGGTTACTAGCTTGGTTCGATGACTTACCTTCTTTTTCAATGACAACCCATCCAGACTGTGGCTTCGCTACTATTGTAACTATTGATGATAACGGGGAATGGCAACCCCTTGAGAAATATTTTGATGCCGAGGGGATGTTTAAATGGGCAAATCAAGTATGGGACATGATTCGTAATAAAGAAATCCCCAAGCCAACAAGCTTTTTAAAGGACATTAATCTAGAGAATTATGGCGCTGTTGTAAGCACGATTGGTAATTTCATCGATGATATGACTAACTTAGGATATAGACAGATAATGAAGTCATATTTTTTCGCAGGTGCTTTAAAATATATTAAAAATCCATCAAAAGTTTTAACTAGCAAAATTTTTCAATCATTTACTAGACTTATCTTATCGCCTAACTTAAATTCAGCAAGTAACTTTTTGCTTACAAAAAATTTGTTAATTTCATGCATGCATTTTCAAGATGCTTATAATTTTGATTTAGATCGAGTTAAAAACTGCATTGTACATTATGGAGTGATTGATCCAGATGACCCTAGCAAGGTCATGCAAATCCCGTTTTGCACAATGAATACTCTACATCGTGAGCGCATCGAATTGAGCAACGCCATTACAGATCAAGTTGCCAAAAAGCCAGAAATTATCCAAGCTGAAATAAAGGAATTGTTAGAAAATGTAAAAGAATAAAAATTACATTTTTTTTTATCTTGTTTTATTTATTTTTTGATTTTGCGCAATTTCAATTATGATGATAAAGTTTAAATACCTTCAAAATCAATATTGTTGTGGTGTTAATTATAAAAGAGGTTATTGAAAAAGTCATTGAAGAAGTCTCGAAATTCTACGATATCGAAATTTTAACTGAAGACAAGGTCAAACACGAATTGAAAAAGTTATATCGCAAATATGAAAGATTGAACGAAGTATTAGCATTTATGGAAAGTATTGAAGGAAAACATCCTGAAATAATGGAATTTTATGAAAAAAGAGGGAAAATAGGGAATAAAATAATCGCACTCGAAAATTACTATAGTTATCGCCATAACTTCTTTATTAAAGCAATTAACAATAAAGGTGTTGGCATTAAATCTGTTCGATATGCCAATTTTGATGATTGGGATGTAAAATGAAAAAAAAAGAAATGGTTTATCTTTTTTTAATTGTATAAATAATAATCTGCTTTATGCTGTCCAAGGAACCTGCCCCACCCCCCTGGAACATGAAAGAAGTCTCTTGCAGCTTTAAAACTGGTAAAGGACCATACATTATTTATAAACCTGGCAATAAAAGACATACTGCGGTGAGTCTTTGAAGCCACTTGCGACTGAGTTAGCCCCGCTCGAATTAAAGATTCAATTATGGGTTCCATTAAAATTTTGCGCAATTCTTTCCACTTTTTACCCATTGTTACGCCCCAAAGTCTTTCATTTATCAAATGTACTAAAGCTTGGGAACTATACGGAGTTCCAATCTTATTAGGGTTAGTAATTCCCATTGCCTCTAAAACTTCAACAGCCTCTTGTGCGTCATAGCCTAACTGTAATAATGATATTACAATAGGTTTAACAAAATATTTTTCATAAGCTAGACTTGAAGAAATTTTAAGGTTATTTAAAGTCCATTGATTTATAGTCATTGTTGAATAATGTTTAGTGTTAAGAAACCCTTTTACATACAAGTTATCATGAGCTTCCTTAGGAATGCTGAAAACTGTACTTTTATCGCTCACATCAAATTTTACAAATTTTTTAGCAATTTCATGAGCCATCAACCCCTGACTATAATATTCAATAAGCTTCTTAGTTCGTAAGTAAGTAGAGACTTTGTTATATATTTTTGTATTTCCAAATTGATCGGAATACCATGTTCTTAGCCTCTCTGCAATAGTTTTTTCCTGGACACCATATATCACAGCAATATCTTTCATTTCATATCCACTCTCGATTAAGTGATTTACATCATCAAAAAAGATTCCTTTTTTATACCCATAGTGCTCATCTCCTTTTAAAGAAGTCAAATCCCCAACATGCTTATTATAACCCAAATTAATGGATAAATCATAACCATATTTTGCCTTGGCATCTCTATTAAAGGAAATAGTAAAGAAACTTTCGCTTATTAGTGCGTTTTTTCGCCCCATTTGAACATCAAGAATTATTATTTTAAAATTATCAATACCTTGTAATTTTATATCTTCGTATAAAGGAAAACCTTCGTATATTTTCAATTTTGAATCTTTTTGATAACCCTCAACTCTTATTTGTGGGAGATTTCCAGTATATCCTATTCTTATACCATCTTCAGGTCTCTTCTTATTAACGAATGCGTATATAATATAAGGTATTTCTTCAGCTTTAGTAGCTTTTGTTGAAAGATCGATAAACTTATGAAGAAGTTTGTCTTGAGTATTGGGATATTTTTTTGCACTACTGATGCTTGAACTTCTGAGGCCTACGAAATTACTAAGATCTAAAGTCTTAAATTTTTCAGAATAATCATTGTTAAAATTCTGCTTATAAAATTCTAAGAACTCAAAATGCGTCATTTTATCAACTAACTTTAAGTTTTTTAGTAATTTTTCTACTTTTAATCTCAAATCTTTTCCTGAGATTTTAGACAAACTAATTTCGTTAATAAAATCTTTACTTTTCGCAATAAGGTGTTTTCTAATGGCTTCTTTTTCGGTTATATCCAAAGATGATTTCTCTAAATTAGTAAGAGTGTCAATTAGCTCTCTTACTTCAGATTCCAATGCGTAATCATCTTTTTTTGGAGAATCTTTCTGCTTCACCATTCCAATAGTAATTGCACTAATCCCTATTGATCCGAAAGGAGCGAATTGTTGGATTGCGAGACTTAGTAGTGTTAAACCCGCGTAAGCGGTACCAATTCCCGCCCATTTCAAAACACCCGCTTTTGTGATTCTTTCCAAGTTAGAAATCTTGCCGGCAAGTCCGATTACTGCGATTTTTACGGGGTTAAATATCTTATTGAACGCGCCTTTGAGGGAAATGCCTTCGGTGTAGCAATAGGTGGTTAATGTGGTATATAGCAAAGCACTTGGTGGACCAAGGAACGCCGCAGCACTGAAGCCTATCGCGCCTAAAACAAACGTAAGAGCTTTCATTCCTCGACCGAGAGCTGTCGTTTGTTCCTTCCGTTGCTCTATTTGCACTTCAATTTCCGCATTGTAGTCGTTAAACGAGTTGAGAAGGTCTTGGACCGTTGGTGTTAAACCTTTCGAGAAATATTTCGCGTCGAGTCGTTCGTAAAAAGACGCGCCTCCAGATTGTTGAGAACGAAATAGGTTGGTAAAGGGTCCCGTGAGCGTCTCTCTCAAGCTCTCTGCGACCGAG
>JAHLWV010000262.1 GCA_019057735.1 Promethearchaeota archaeon
GGTCTTGTTACGGTTTCTTTAGAATTCGATAAATTAACAATTCTTAAATTATCTGGAATTTTGTTTGTGATGAAATTTTTTAAATAATCTATAAAAATGTCATAATCTCTTATAGTTTTCACCCATAAGTAGCCATCTTTCTCAAAACATCTTGGATTTTTCTGTTTAAATTTGTTTGAATGGACTTTATCTTTACTTGGAGGGCCTCGACGTAGATAGGATTTCTCAATTTTAGGATTTTCGCAGTAAATAGCGATATTATAATCCTCATGTTCAGCTTCAAAATACACTTCAAATTCTATTTTGCCAAATCGTTCAGCGTGTGAGAACTCTTTTTCTCCATTCGATTTTACACTATCCCCTATGGAGTATAATTTATCCCTATTAATCGTATAATGCTTCTCAGTGTTTTCGTTTTTAAGCTCGACTATGAAAATATTATCAACAAGAGACTTATCCATTGTAGAGATGTTCATTTCCGGAATTTCTTCTATCACAAAGAACTTCTTATTAGGATTATTTAAAAATTCCTTGATTCTTTGATTACAATACTTATATGCCTTTTTTGAAATTGCAGAAGCTACATTTCGATTCTTATCAATAGGATCCGTAATGATGAGATAATCGTTTTGAAAATGTTGAATCTTTCCTAAATCATCAATGGATCGATTGTGGAAATCAATTGGGTTGTCTTTGAGTAATTTGAAATTAGAAAACAAATTTTGCAGAGTTTCGTAATGAGATATAAGCAACTCTGCACTATAACCAATGAATCCTACTTTTCCGACGGCACTTTTGTCACCGTAGCAATGATTAGCTTTAAAAAACTGTTTTAAGATTCTTACTTCATTCTTTTGTTCTTCCGTTAAATTATTTTTGATAAAATGGCCATGCCAAGGTGATCTATCAACTGCTGTCACGGGACCATAATTATCTATAAAGTCTAAATCTAAATCGAAAAAAAGAACGATATCAATTTTAATTTTATAATTTTCAGCGAAGTAGTCTACGGTTACATAGGGATGTTCGGCATAAAGAAGCCGTGGATTTTGAAATTCTTTAAGAGTTAACGATTTTTTTATCCAATTATTACACAAATTAAGAAAATCTTTCTTAGATGCTTTTTTTAATTTATTCTTGCTTAAACCTTCGTATTTTGGTTTATATAACTCATAATTCAGCCCAATAAATAAATCAATGTCAAAATCGTTTTTTAATTGCGTTTGTTTGATTCCTGTTGAACCATGAGGTTCAATTTTTGTGTATGATATATTTAATTTTTGGGCTTTCTCATCTAATATTCTTTTGAGTTTTTTAATGATCTCGTCGATTAAAGTGAGTTCATGTTGGGTTGGAATAATATCTTCTAAAACTTCTTTAAAGATTGTATTTATTGAAGTCATGCGTAAGGGATTTGAAAGCGTTGATTGAAGTAAAAATTGTTCTTATTATATAAAAGTATTCAGAATTTAAATAAATTCTATGAACTTAAGTATTTTTATCCAATTAACTTTAATTTTCATACAAATTCTCTATTTAATTGGATTCCTTAAAAGACTCCAATGAAAAATCTCGGTACCTGGAACAGTAAGTTTTTGAAGGATGCGAAAGCCGAACCGCTTAAAAATTTCTACGTTTTTTTCTTTATTCGTTTCAAGATAAATTGGTTTGCTTTCTAGATCAATTTTACTAATAGCTGTAGATAATAACTGTTGTCCAAAACCTTTTCCTTGATGGTTTGGTGCTACTCCAATTAGAGATAAGTACCAATGCGGGTATGGAACAAATTTTTTATGAAGATTATCTGTAAATTTATAAATTTTATTTTGTAAATTTAGGTATTTCCATTTAACTTTTAATGGCAGAATTAATGCCCCGGTTTTAATTGCTTTCCATCTAGTGTGAGACGAATTATTTGGTGGTAACCAAATAGAAATACCTTCTAGATTTGGAGATGTGTATACTTCTCCATAACGTAAGCCATATTTGACAACATGTTGAAAATAATGATTAAGTGTTTTTAATCGTAGTTTAGTATCCGGAATAAGATAACTAAAAATAGAATCCTGATTAAATGCTTTACTAAGGATAATTCCAGCATTTTTTAATTTATCGACGGGAAGATGCAAAACTTTTCGTATTTTAATCATTACATACCCCACCATGGGTGTTGCATCGACCTTTGGAGGATAATATATTCACGTAAAGCTTGTTTTTGATCCACGGTTAATTCATCTAGGAATTTTCCCATTAACTGTCTCACGTGAGATTCAGGTACATTAACGAACAAAGTTTCGTCCTTATCGATATCTCTCCCTATCTCAATGCCACGAATAGATATTGCTACTTCGGAATCTTTCACGGCTTTTTCTAAAGTTTTACCTTTATCTTGAATTTGGTGAACCCTTCTTGCTTTCTTTCCGTCAGCAGTGATTAATGTTACTTTAGGATATAAGGTACCTGCTTCAACATGTACTCCAAATACTGCGGGATCGGAGTTTCTAAATATAAAATCAGGAATCATTTTAAGCTTTGCAGGTAATATTAATTCGCTTAATCCTTTTGCAGTCTCCTCTGCCTTTCGTATCTCAGCATATTCTATATAATCTTCCAACAATCTGTAAATGACATTATTCGTGAAAATTCTAATATTGTCTGTTATAGCTTGTTCTTTTGCATCAGGTAGAATAGCCACATTAAAACCTAAAACGGCTGCTGAATACGGATCTAGAATTTTAACTAAATTCGCATTCATGACATCTTCTTTCTTAATCGGACCCACATCAGCAATGCTTATCTTAACACCATTCTTTGTGAAATGATTTTCTAATGCTTCAAGAGAACCTAGAGTATCTGCTTTTAACACAACGCCAGCTTTATCTGTTTTAATTCGAATACTCTCTACCTCAGATTCAATTTCATTGTATACTATTTCTTCTTGTGAAGGATCATCACCAATTCCTCTAAATGGAGAACCAGCAACAACATTCTCTAGATTAGGGGCGAGAATTTTAATCCCCGCTGCCGCACTTACTATGTCTACGGAATCAAATTTTTGTCTAGGATCTCGTATCTCATCTAAAGGTTTCGGCATGAGTAAAGCTCTTACTTTCGACTTAATAGGTTTTTCTAAGCCACCAACAATGAATTCTTCGCCTTTTTTGATTACTCCGTCATAAATTAGGACATCCATAGTTATTGCTTGGCCTTTTTCTTTCTTCACTTCTAAAACTACGCCCTTAGCTGGTCCTTCACTAAATTTCAAATTTTCAGTTAAAAATTGTTGCACTAATCCCATCAAAACCATCAATAAAGTCGATATTCCCTCGCCTGTTTTAGCACTCGTTGGTACTATTGCTACTTTTTTAGTAAAATCTTTTATCTTATCGTATCGATCTATTCCTGTAAAACCTTCCTGTAAGAAATCTACCCCAATTTGAATTAATTTTTCGTCAAGAAAATCTCTTACATGAGGTTTTTGCTTATTATATGAATCTAAGAAGTCTGCATCTTTAATAGATTTCCATCCTGATATCCTATCGATTTTATTAGCAGCAATAACAAATGGTACTTTCCGCTCGCGTAGTATTCTAACTGATTCCCACGTAATTGGCATGCTCCCTGCTGTTACATCGATAACCAATATTGCTATATCTGCAACAGCTCCACCTCTTTTGCGTAGGTTCATAAAAGCAGCGTGTCCTGGAGTATCAATAATTAAAATGCCTGGTAATTGAATTTCTTTTTCAGCAAATTCTTGCTTTGATTTCTTTAAGAACTCTTTTATATCTTTAGTGGGAAAATAAGATGCACCAATGTGTTGTGTAATGCCAGCAGCTTCTCTTTGTTGCACTACGGTCCCTCGAATGTAATCTAACAGAGAAGTTTTACCGTGATCGATATGTCCTAAAATCGAAGCAATAGGAGCCCTTATAATTTTTTTATCGGTTTCAGCTGTCATTTAAACTCACTTTTGATTTATAATAATAGTAAAAATCTAATTAATTCTCATAATTATACAAGGTATAATACGATATAGATTTATTTACCACGGAATTTAAAAAAAATTAGGAAGCATTTAATCTACTTTCTTATCATGTCTAAAAAAAGAAAAAAACGTGTAAGACGCGGTCATCCCGTAGCAATCCTTATTGGTCTGCATGATAACGATGCTGTATTTTGGAGAATATTCAGTGAAAGCATTAGACCCCATTTCAAAATAAATCGTGGAAGGAAGAGAAGAAATCAAAATAAAAAGCAATTATTTC